>CADCTH010000638.1 GCA_902805495.1 uncultured Actinomycetospora sp. | reverse complement strand
TCGGCGGGGCGGACAAGGCGCTGCTGCGCGCCGGGGCCGCGCTGGCCCCCCGCGCGCCACGCGTCGTGGTGCCCCTGGCCCGCCGGCGCCTGCGCCAGCTGGTCGGGCACCTGATCGTCGACGCCGACGGGCGCGGGCTGACCCGGCGCCTGCAGGAGGCCCGCGACGAGGGCTTCCGGCTCAACCTCAACCTCCTCGGCGAGGCGGTGCTCGGCGACGACGAGGCCGACCGGCGCCTCGAGCGGACCATGGAGCTGCTGCGGCGCGGCGACGTCGACTACGTGTCGGTCAAGGCGTCGTCGGTGGCGAGCCAGCTGGTGCCGTGGGACCTCGAGGGCAGCCGCGACCGGCTCGTCGAGCGGCTGACGCCGCTGTTCCGCCTGGCCCGCGACACCGGGTCCTTCGTCAACCTCGACATGGAGGAGTACAAGGACCTCGACCTCACGGTGGCGCTGTTCACGACGCTGCTCGCGCGCCCCGAGTTCCACGACCTGCCCGCGGGCATCGTGCTGCAGGCCTACCTCCCCGACGCGCTCGGCGCGCTCGAGGAGCTCGCCGCCTTCGCCCGCGAGCGGGTCGCGGCGGGCGGGGCGCCGATCAAGGTGCGGCTGGTCAAGGGCGCCAACCTGTCGATGGAGCAGGTCGACGCCGAGCTGCACGACTGGCCGCAGGCCCCGTACCCCACCAAGGCCGAGGTCGACGCGAACTACGTGCGGCTGCTCGACCGCGCGATCGGCGGCGACCTCGTCGACGCGCTGCGCCTCGGCGTCGCGAGCCACCACCTGCACCACGTCGCGCTGGCCGTCGAGCTCGCCGCCGCGCGCGGGGCCGAGCGCCAGGTCGACGTCGAGATGCTGCAGGGCATGGCGCCGGCGCAGGCCCGGGTGGTGGCGCGCGACGTCCGGGAGCAGCTCGTGCTCTACACGCCCGTGGTGCACAGCGGCGACTTCGACGCCGCCGTCTCCTACCTCGTGCGCCGGCTCGAGGAGAACGCCTCGCCGGAGAACTACCTGTACGCGCTGTTCTCCGACGCCGGCCCCGCGTCGTACGAGGAACGGTTCCGGGCCTCGGTGCGGGACCGCGACGCGGTGCCGGCCACGCCGCGCCGGACGCAGGACCGGGCCACGGAGCGGGTCGAGCTCCCGGACCGCTTCCGCAACGAGCCCGACACCGACCCCTCGCTGCCCGCCAACCGCGCCTGGGCCCTGCGCGCGATCGCCACCGACCCGCCCGCGGTGCGCGAGCCCGAGCTGACCGACCCCGCCGCCGTCGACGCCGTCGTCGACCGGGCCGCCGCGTGTTCCTGGGGCGAGCGCACCCCGCACGACCGCGCCGCCGTGCTGCGCGAGGCCGCCCGCGCCCTGGCCGCCGCGCGCGGGGACCTGCTCACCGTGATGGTCGGCGAGGCCGGCAAGACGGTCGCGGAGGCCGACCCGGAGATCTCGGAGGCGGTCGACTTCGCGGCGTACTACGCCGACCGGGCGCTCGAGCTGGAGGAAGCCCCGTTCACCGCGGACCGCGTCGTCGTCGTCACCCCGCCCTGGAACTTCCCGATCGCCATCCCGCTCGGCGGCTGCGTCGCGGCGCTGGCGGCCGGGGCGTCGGTGGTGATCAAGCCGGCGCCGCAGGTGCGGGCGTGCGCCGAGGTCGGCGTCGCCGCCCTGCACCGCGGCGGCATCCCCACCGACGCGCTGCAGCTCGTGCACACCGACGAGGGGGACGCCGGGCGGCGGCTCGTCACCCACCCCGCCGTCGACCACGTCGTGCTGACCGGGGCGTCGCAGACCGCGGCGCTGTTCCGCTCGTGGCGCCCCGACCTGCGCCTGGTCGCCGAGACCAGCGGCAAGAACGCGCTGGTCGTGACGCCCAGCGCCGACCCCGACCTCGCCGTCGCCGACCTCGTCCGCTCCGCCTTCGGCCACGCCGGGCAGAAGTGCTCGGCCGCGTCGCTGGCGATCCTCGTCGGCTCGGTGGCCTCGACGCGCACCGCGGCCGGGAAGCGGTTCCACCGCCAGCTCGCCGACGCCGTACGCACCCTGCGCGTCGGCCTGGGCAGCGACCCGTCGGTGATGGTGGGCCCGCTCATCGGCCCGCCCGGCCCCGAGCTCGAGCGGGCGCTGACCCGGCTCGACCCGGGCGAGCGCTGGCTGGTCGAGCCGCGGCGCCTCGACGCGACGCTGTGGTCCCCGGGCGTCAAGGAGCCCGTCGCGGCGGGGTCGTGGTTCCACCGCACGGAGTGCTTCGGGCCGGTGCTGGGGCTGATGCACGCCGCGACGCTCGACGAGGCGATCGAGCTGCAGAACGCCACGGGCTACGGGCTCACCGGCGGCCTGCACGCGCTCGAGCCGGACGAGATCGCGCACTGGACCGAGCGCGTCGAGGTCGGCAACGCCTACGTCAACCGCCACATCACCGGCGCGATCGTGCAACGGCAGTCGTTCGGGGGCTGGAAGGGCTCGGTCGTCGGAGCGGGCGCGAAGCCGGGCGGTCCGAACTACGTCGCGCAGTTCGGGACGTGGCACGACGGGTCGCTCGACACGCTGCCGTCCGCACCGCTGTCGCCGGCCGTCGCCGAGGTGCTCGCCGAGGCGGCGCCGGGCTTCGCCGCCGACGACCTGACGTGGCTGCGCGCGGCGGCCGCGTCCGACGCGGCGGCGTGGCGCGACGAGTTCGCCGTCGAGCACGACCCGACGGGCCTGCGCGCGGAGGCGAACGTGTTCCGCTACCGGCCGTTGCCGTCGCTGCGGCTCGTGGTGGCGTCGGACGCCACGGCGCGAGACGTGCTGCGGGTGCGGCTCGCGGCGGCGTGCGCGGGCGTGCCGCTGTCGGCGATCGGGCCGGACGACGTCGACCCGGGGCCCGCGGAGCGCCTGCGGGTCGTCGGCACCGCCCCCGAGGCCCTGCGACGCGCTGCGGCGTCGGCGGGCGCGTCGCTCGTGGACGCGCCGGTGGTGGCCGACGGGCGCCGCGAGATGCTCACCGTGCTGCGTGAGCAGGCGATCAGCCGCACGCGGCACCGCTTCGGTCACGTGGAGGACTGAAACCGGGCCGTGGTGCGTTGGACCGGGCATGGCGCAGATGACGATGTACACGACCAGCTGGTGCGGCTTCTGCCGACGTCTGAAGATGCAGCTCGACCGTGAGGGCATCGGCTACGACGAGGTCGACATCGAGCGCACGCCGGACGCCGCGGAGATCGTGATGAAGGTCAACGGCGGCAACCGCACGGTGCCGACCGTCGTCTACCCCGACGGCAGCGCGGCGACCAACCCGAGCTTCGGCGAGGTCAAGGAGACCCTGGCGCGGGTCGAGGCCGCCTCGTAGGGCAGGTCAGCGCTCCTCAGCCGGCGGCGGCCCACGCCTCGAGCATCGCGCGGGCGATGGACACGCCGCCGGGGAGGACGAGCTCGCGGCCGGCGCCGGCCTCGAACGCCGTGCCCCCCACGCCGCGGGTGCCGCGCGCGGCGCCGTCACGGTGGGACCACTCCCCCGCATCGAGTGCGGTCTGCAGCTCGGCACGGGTCACCCAGCGGGCGCTCTCGATCTCGCCCTCCTGCAACTTGATCGGCTGGTCGGGGTCGGCGACGGCCGCGAACCCGATCATCAGGGAGCGCGGGAACGGCCACGGTTGCGAGCCGAGGTACGAGATCGTGTGGACGTCGACGCCGACCTCCTCGGCGCACTCCCGGGCGACGCACGCCTCGAGCGACTCGCCGGCCTCGACGAACCCCGCCAGCACCGAGTAGCGCCCCGCCGGCCAGATCGGCTGGCGCGCCAGCAGGACGCGAGCCTGGTCACCCGCCGTACCGTCGTGCACCAGGCAGATCATCGACGGGTCGGTGCGCGGGTACTCCTCGTGGGAGTGCGCGGTGCACAGCCGCGCCCAGCCCGACTTGACGGCGTACATCTCGGAGCCGTCGCGGGCGCAGAACCGGCTGCGCTCGTGCCAGTTCAGCAGCGCCACCGCGGTGGTCAGCAGGCCCGCGCCACGGGCGTCGAGGTCGGCGCCCGACGAGCGCAGATCGGTCCAGTTCTCGTGGTCCGGCCCGCCGCCGCTGCGCGCCCACTGCTCCTCGGTGAGGAACCCCGACCCGGCGTCGTTGCCGTGCGCCTCGGCGGGGTCGGGGACGCGCAGCGCCCAGTAGGCGGTGCCGTCCTCCTCGCCGAGCAGCACCGCGCCGTCGGGCACCGCCTCGCCGATCGCCGGGGTCGCGGCGAGGGTCAGCGCGAGCGTCCCGGCGTCGCCGCGCTCGACGGGCGTCCGCCCGCGGGGGTCGACGAGCACCACGCGGGCGTCCGGCCACAGCGCCTTGACGTGATCGGCGTCGACGCGCAGCTGCTCGCGGCGGTCGACCGTCGAGCGCGAGAGCGCCGGGTCGGCGTCGAGGTGGAACGCGGCGCGCAGGTCGGGCCCGGCGGTCCCGGACGTCACGGAATCTCCACCCCGCCGAGCGCCCGCAGCCCGTCGCCCGCGCGGGCGGCGTCGGCGACGACCACCCCGGTGAACGCGGTCGGCGCGAAGAACTCCGCCGCGGCCGCGGCCACCTCGTCCACCGTGACGGCCTCGATCCGCGCCGGGTGCTCGCGCACCCACGCCGACGACAGGCCCTGGGCGGCGAGCGCGGCCACCGTCGAGGCGTAGCCGGCCTGCGTGGTCATCGAGATCAGCAGCGACCCGACGAGGTAGCGCCGCGCCGACTCCACCTCGTCGGCGCTCGGCGGCACCACCGCGAGCCGGCCCAGCTCGTAGCGCGCCTCGAGCAGCGCGGGCGCGGTGACCTCGGAGGCCACGTCGGTCTCGACGGTCAGCACCGCCCCGTGCGGGTCGAGCTCCAGGCTCGACGACGCGTGGTAGGTGTAGCCCTTGTCCTCGCGGATGTTCTCCACGAGCCGCGACGAGAAGTAGCCGCCGAGCGTCAGGTTCGCCAGCTGCAGCGCGGGATAGCGGGGGTCCGTGCGGCCCACCGCCGGCGCCGAGAGCCGCAGCTGCGACTGCACCGCGCCCGGCCGGTCGACGAGCAGCAGGTCGCGCGGCGTCAGCGGCGGCAGGGCCTCCAGCCCGACGGCCTGCCCCGTCGACCACGCGGACAGCGCGCGCTCGACGCGGCCGACGGTGTCGGTCGGGTCGAGGTCGCCGACCAGCACGAGCACCGGGCCGCCCGGGCGCAGCGCCGCGCCCTGCAGCGCGCGCACCGCGTCGCCGGTGACCGTGGTGACCTCCTCGGGACGCGGCATCTCGCGCGTCACGGGGTGGTTTCCGTAGCGGCGCTCCTGCAGCGCCCGGCGGGCGATCACCGACGGCTGGGCGGACGCCAGCTCGATCCGCTCGACGAGCCGATCCCGCTCGCGGGCGAGCTCGTCGTCGGGGTGCGCGGCGGCCACGAGCAGGTCGGCGAGCACCTCGAGCAGCGCGTCGACGCCGTCGGCCAACGCGTGCCCGGAGACCGACAGGCGCTCGGGGTCGACCGAGAACCCGATCTCGCCCCCGACGCCGGCGAGCTCGTCGTCGACCGCGACGCGGCTGCGGCTCGCGGTGCCCGACAGGATCGTGGTGGCGAGCACCTCGGCCACCGCGGCGTGGCCAGGCTGGTCCGCGTCGTCCCGCCCGCTGTGGTCGGCGAACGGCACCCGCAGGCGCAGCTCGATCATCGGCACCTCGGCGCGGCGCACGGCGATGACGCGCAACCCCGAGTCGAGGACGGTGTCGACCTCCTCGGGCGCGGGCACCGTGCGCTGCGGCCCCAGCGCGGGCAGCGGGCGCGGGCCGGTGGGCGTGCTGCCGATCTCCTCGGCACTGCGCCGGGTCGTGGTGGTCGAGGTGGTCACGCGGCACCCCCCGGCGTCACGGTGAGGACGGCGCGGGCGTCGGGCCGCAGGCGCTCCGCGGCGGCGGCGACCGCGGACGGCTCGACGGCCGCGATCAGGCCGGGCAGCTCGTCGGCGAGCTCCGCGCGGCCCTGCACCAGCTCCGCGGAGCCGAGGGCGAGCATGCGGCTCATCAGCCGGTCGTGCTCCCGGTGCAGCGAGGACGCCCAGCGCGCGGTGACCCGGCGCAGCTCCTCGGGCTCGGGGCCGTCGGCGGCGAGGGTCGCGAGCTCCTCGTCGACGGCGGCGGCGATCCGCTGCGGGTCGACGTCACCGGGGTGCACGGCGGTGATCGTGAACGTGTCGGGGTCGCGCGCGTCCAGCGGGGCCCCCATCAGCCCGCACGAGGCCGACACGTCGGTGACCAGCTCGTCGCCGTAGACCAGGCGCTGGGTCAGCCGCGCGGCCTCGCCGTCGGTGAGCAGGCTCGCCAGCACGGCGTGCGCGAGGTAGCCGTGCAGGTCGGTGTCCGGGTCGGGCAGGCGGTGACCCAGGGCCAGCGCGGGCAGCGGGGCGTTGACGTCGACGACCTCGTCGCGGCGCTCCGCCGTCGGCTCCGGCTCGGCGAAGCTCGGGCGCTCCGGCACCGGCCGGGCCGGGATGTCGCCGAAGTGCCGCTCGACGAGCTGCGCGGCCTCGTCGGGGTCGAGGTCGCCGACGACGGTGAGCACCGCGTTGCCCGGCGCGTAGTAGGCGTCGAAGAACGCGGCGGCGTCGTCGAGGTCGGCCTGCTCGAGGTCGGTGAAGTCGCCGTAGCCGTTGTGGGCGTTCGGGTAGGTGTCGTAGAGCACCGGTGGGAGCAGGATCCAGGGGAAGCCGCCGTAGGGCCGGTTGAGGACGTTGAGGCGGATCTCCTCCTTGACCACGTCCACCTGGTTGCGCAGGTTCTCCGTCGTCAGCTTCGGCGCGCGCAGGCGGTCGGCCTCGAGGAACAGCGCGCGCTCGAGCGCCGCGGACGGCAGGACCTCGAAGTAGTTCGTGTAGTCCTGGTGCGTCGAGCCGTTGAAGACGCCACCCGACGACTGCACGTGCCGGAAGTGCGCGAGCTTCTCCAGGCTCTCCGAGCCCTGGAACATCAGGTGCTCGAAGAGGTGCGCGAAGCCGGTGCGCCCCTCGGGCTCGGAGCGGAAGCCGACGTCGACGTGGACGGCGACGCCCACCACCGGAGCGGCCGGGTCGGGCACCAGGAGCACGCGCAGCCCGTTGTCGAGCACGTGGCGGTGCAGCCCCTGATGGGGGGCGGTCACGCTGGAG
>CADCTH010000637.1 GCA_902805495.1 uncultured Actinomycetospora sp. | reverse complement strand
GCGCCCGATCTCGGTGAACATGCGCATGGGGTGCGGGGAGGCGGCCTGCGCGAGGTACACCGCGGCGTCGCCGTCGAGGCCCGCCAGGTTGGCCGACTCGCCGGTGGCCGCGACCAGCTCGCGCAGCCCGGGCCCGACGCCCTCGCCGAGCACCTGGCCCGCGACGTCGCCGAGGCGCACCAGCCGGGGGCCCAACGCGTAGCGCCGGCCGGCCTCGCGGCGCACGTGGCCCTGCTCGACGAGCGTCGCGAGCAGCCGGTGGACGCTCGCGGCGGGCAGCCCGGAGGCGGCGGCGAGCTCGGAGAGCGTCGCGCGCCCGCCGGCGTCGGCCAGGTGGTCGAGCAGGTCGAGCGCGCGGGTCAGCGACTGCACCGACGGCATCGGGCCTCTCCTCCCCGGGTACGCCCATGACGAGGGTCACGGCGCGGTGCACTCCATCATTCCGCATTGCGGAAGTCAACTTCCGTGATGTAGAAAAGCGTCAAGCACCACCACTGTCTCGTCGAAGGAGCGTTCAACCATGGCCACCGGTGTCGAGGTGTCGGGTTACACCGTCGAACGCCAGGAGGAGGTGCTCACCGACGACGCGCTCGCGTTCATCGCCGAGCTGCACCGGCACGCGCAGCCGACGCGCCTCCAGCTGCTGGAGCGCCGCAAGGAGCGCCGGGCGGAGATCGCGCGCACCGGCACGCTGGACTTCCTGCCCGAGACGCAGGACGTCCGCGACGGTGACTGGCGGGTCGCCGAGGCCCCGGCCGACCTCCGCGACCGCCGCGTCGAGATGACCGGTCCCACCGACCGCAAGATGACGATCAACGCGCTGAACTCGGGCGCCAAGGTGTGGCTCGCCGACTTCGAGGACTCGCACGCGCCGACCTGGGAGCTGGTGATCTCCGGGCAGGTCAACCTCCTCGACGCCCAGTCCGGCGACGGCAAGCTGACCTTCGACAGCCCCGAGGGCAAGCACTACGAGGTCACCGCCGACGAGCAGCCCACCGTCGTGCTGCGCCCCCGCGGGTGGCACCTCGACGAGAAGCACATCACCGTCGACGGCGAGCAGATCGCCGGCGGCCTCGTCGACTTCGGCCTCTACTTCTTCCACAACGCGCGGGCGCTCGTCGAGCGCGGCAGCGGGCCGTACTACTACCTGCCGAAGATGGAGTCGCACCTCGAGGCGCGACTCTGGAACGACGTGTTCGTCAAGGCGCAGGACCTGCTCGGCATCCCGCAGGGCACCGTCCGCGCCACCGTCCTCATCGAGACGATCACCGCGGCGTTCGAGATGGAGGAGATCCTCTACGAGCTGCGCGACCACGCCGCGGGCCTCAACGCCGGCCGCTGGGACTACCTGTTCTCGGTGATCAAGAACTTCCGGGAGCAGGGGCGCGACTTCGTCCTGCCCGACCGCAACTCCGTCGGCATGACCGTCCCGTTCATGCGCGCCTACTCCGAGCTGCTCGTGCGCACGTGCCACAAGCGTGGCGCGTTCGCGATCGGCGGCATGGCCGCGTTCATCCCCTCGCGCAAGGACCCCGAGGCCAACGAGAAGGCCATGGCCAAGGTCCACGAGGACAAGGCCCGCGAGGCCGGCGACGGCTACGACGGCTCCTGGGTGGCGCACCCCGACCTCGTGGAGATCTGCGAGGAGGAGTTCACGAAGGTCCTCGGCGACCGGCCCAACCAGCTCGAGAAGACCCGCGAGGACGTCCGCGTCGGCGCCGCCGAGCTGCTCGACGTGAAGTCCACGCCGGGCGACATCACCGAGGCGGGCCTGCGCAACGACGTCTCGGTGGGCCTGCAGTACATCCAGAGCTGGCTCTCGGGCACCGGCGCGGCCGGCATCTTCAACATGATGGAGGACGCGGCCACCGCCGAGATCTCGCGCTCGCAGATCTGGCAGTGGATCCACAACGACATCGCGCTCGAGGACGGGCAGGAGGTGACGCCCGACCTCGTCCGCCAGGTGATCGGCGAGGAGCTCCAGAAGATCAAGGACGCCGTCGGCGAGGAGACCTTCGAGAAGGGTCGCTGGCAGGACGCGCGCGACGTCTTCGAGTCGGTGGCGCTCGCCGACGACTACGTCGAGTTCCTCACCCTCCCGGCGTACGAGCTGATCGACTAGGCCGGGTGGCCGAGACCTCTCCGGGAACGAACGGCGGGTTCGCTGCTTCGGGAGCAGCGAACCCGCCGTTCGTTCGTCCCGTCGCCCCGTCGGCGACGTTCCGGGTCGCGGCGTACGACGACCCGGAGAGCGTGCGCTTCGTCGACGCCGTCCAGGCGTTCTACGTCGAGCGCTACGGCGGGGTGGACCGCACACCGGTCGACCCCGCCGAGTTCGCGCCACCGCGCGGCATCTTCCTGCTCGGGAGCCTGCCGGGCACCGGGCCCGTGTGCTGCGGGGGCTGGCGACGGCGCGACGCGACGACGATCGCCGCGCCCGACCGCCCGGTCCTGCGCCCGGGCGACGCCGAGATCAAGCGCATGTGGGTCGATCCCGCGCACCGTCGGCGGGGCCTGGCCGGCGCCGTGCTCGACGAGCTCGAGCGGGCCGCGGCCCGGGCGGGCTGCCGGCGCACCGTGCTCGAGACCGGCACCGAGCAGCCCGAGGCGCTCGCCTTCTACCGCGCCCGGGGCTACACGCCGATCCCGCGCTACGGCGTCTACCGCGACGAGCCGAGCAGCCTCTGCTTCGCGCGCGAGCTGGCCCCGTGATCACCGCTGCGGGCCCGGGTGGGTGCGGGACGACGAGGGTCGGGCGTTAGCGTCGAGGCTCGATCGTCCGCCCGCTCGTCCGGAGGCTCCCACCGTGGCCCGTCCCCTCGCCGAGACCGTCGACGCCGGCTGGGCCGAGGCGCTCGCGCCCGTCGAGGACACCATCGGCGCCATGGGCGACTTCCTGCGCGCCGAGGTGGCGGCCGGGCGGAAGTACCTGCCGGCGGGCGCGAACGTGCTGCGCGCGTTCCAGCAGCCCTTCGACGAGGTGCGCGTGCTGGTGATGGGCCAGGACCCGTACCCGACGCCGGGGCACGCGGTGGGCCTGTCGTTCTCGGTGGCCCCGGACGTGCGCCCGCTGCCCAAGAGCCTGCAGAACATCTTCCGCGAGTACACGAGCGACCTCGGGCACCCGCCGCCGAGCAGCGGCGACCTCTCGCCCTGGGCCGCGAACGGCGTCCTGCTGCTCAACCGCGTGCTCACCGTCGAGCCCGGCGCCCCGGGGTCGCACCGCGCGAAGGGCTGGGAGAAGGTCACCGAGGCCGCGGTGGCGGCGCTGGTCGCGCGCCTCGACCAGCCGCTGGTGGCCGTGCTGTGGGGCCGCGACGCGCAGACGGTCAAGCCGTTGCTGGGCGAGGACGTGCCGACCGTCGAGTCGGCGCACCCGAGCCCGATGTCGGCGGACCGCGGGTTCTTCGGCTCGCGGCCGTTCAGCCGCGTGGACGAGCACCTGACCGAGCTCGGCGACGAGCCGATCGACTGGCGTCTGCCCTAGGTGCCTTCGGCACGTGAGCAGAAACCGGTGCTGCAGCACCGATTTCTGCTCACCTGCGCGGAGCGCACCCGGCTCAGCGCCGACCCCAGCGGCGGCCCGCCGGACGGCGGCGCTGCGGGGCGAACATGCTCCAGCCCTGCGGGGGCGTGGTCTCCGGACGGTGCCGCCCGGCGCGGCGGCGCGCGAACACCAGGCGCCAGAGGTCGCTGATCCGCCGCCGCGGCACCGGGGCCACCACGGGCAGCGCGGGCCGTGCCATGACGGGGGCGGCGACCG
>CADCTH010000636.1 GCA_902805495.1 uncultured Actinomycetospora sp. | reverse complement strand
TCCTGCAGGAACTCGACATCGATCGAGCCCTCGGCGGGGCCGTAGGTCTGCGCGGTGGAGCGCCCGAGGGCGATGCCGCCGATCACGCCGGCGAGCACGAGCACCAGCGCGAGCCCGCCCGCGAGGAACGCCTTCGCCCACGTCGGGCTCGCCGACCACCAGCCGCCGGAGCCACCGTCGTCCCCGCCGTCCTCGTCGACGGGCGGGGGCGTGTCGGTCACGTCGGTCTCGGTGGCCGGGCTGTCGGCGGGCGCGCTCATCCGCCGGTGCCCGCGGCGGCGCCGCGGCCGTCCATCGTCACCGCGTCCGGCGGAGCGGGCGACGGGTCGAACGGCGGCGGGTTGTCCGGGTCGAAGTAGCCCGGCCCGAGGGCGTCGCAGCTCGCCCCGACCTCGGGGTAGGTGTACTGGTTCTGGCGCAGCGACGAGATGAACTGGTCGATGCGCGGGTCGTTCGGGTCCGCGAGCTTGAGCTCGTGGTTCCACGACTGCAGCGAGATCGGCTGGTCGAGCCCCGGGTAGGGCGACATCATCGTGTAGTCCTGCCCCTGGACCTTCGCCGCGAGGCCCTGCAGCGCCGGGCCGCTCACGCGCGCCGGGTCGTAGGCGATCCACACCGCGCCGTGCTCGAGGGCGTGCACCATGTTCTCGCTGCGCACAGGCGTGGGGTAGACGACGCCGTTGCAGGCCGCCCAGTAGGCGTCGTGCGGGCCGCCGAACGGGGGCGAGCGGTCGTAGGCCACCCGCTGCTGCGCGGTGACGTGCTGCTGGGCCGCGTACTCCGCGGTGACGACGCCGGGGATCGCCTGGGACGGGTCGCGGTTGTCGTCGCTGGGGCGCCAGGCGCTGACCTCGCCCTCGCGCATCAGCGCGAAGCCGATGACGCCGACCGCGAGGAGCACGACGACGGTGACGGCGCCGATGAGCATCCAGGGCACCTGCCGGCGGGTGCCGGCGGCGGGGCGCTTGCCGCGCGTGACGGGGTTCGGTCCGCGCTTCGCCCCGGAGCGCTGCGTGGTGCGCTGGCCCCCGGTCGGACGCGCGCCGCCACGGGCCCCGCGATCCCCACCGCGATCCCCACCGCGACCGTCGCCGCGCTGCCCGCCGTCCCGACCCGGGCGCGAGGAGCCCGAGGAGGACCGGGACCCCGGACGCGACCCCGACGGACGGCCGGACCCACCACTCGCCATGGGTCCGAGTCTACGGAGCAGTCGGTGAGCCCTCGGTGACGGGTGTGCACCCCCGGTGACGAGCAGTGACGAGCACCGAGCGTCGGGGGCCCGGGACGCCGGTCCCTAGAATCGAGGGGTGACCCCCGCTGCCCTGGCCGACCTCCTGCACGCCGTCGCCGTCGACGTGCTGACCGAGCGAGGCCTCGACACGGCGGTGCTGCCGGAGACGGTCACGGTGGAGCGCCCGCGCAACCCCGAGCACGGCGACTACGCCACCAACCTCGCGCTGCGCTCGGCCAAGAAGGCGGGGGTCGCGCCGGCGGAGCTCGCCGGCTGGCTCGCCACCAAGCTCGAGGGCACCGACGCCATCGCCACCGCCGAGGTGGCGGGGCCCGGCTTCCTCAACCTGCGCCTGGCCGCCGACGCGCAGGCCGGCATCGTCTCCGACGTCCTGGCGCGCGGCGAGCACTACGGCCACACCGACGCGCTCACCGGGCAGACGATCAACCTCGAGTTCGTCTCGGCCAACCCCACCGGGCCCATCCACCTGGGCGGGACGCGGTGGGCCGCGGTCGGCGACGCGCTCGGCCGGGTGCTCGCGTCCCAGGGCGCCGCGGTGACCCGCGAGTACTACGTCAACGACGCGGGCGCGCAGATCGACCGGTTCGCCGAGTCGCTCATCGCCGCCGCGCAGGGGCGCCCGGTGCCCGAGAACGGGTACGGCGGGGCGTACGTCGCCGAGGTCGCGCAGAAGGTCGTCGAGGCCGGCGAGGACGTGCTCGCCCAGCCCGAGGACGAGCAGCTGGCCGCGTTCAGGCGGCTCGGGGTCGAGGTGATGCTCGACGAGATGTGCACGAGCCTCGAGTCGTTCGGCACGCACTTCGACGTCTGGTCCTCCGAGCAGGCCCTGCACAGCTCGGGGGCGGTCGAGGCGTCGGTGCAGAAGCTCAAGGACGACGGCGCCCTCTACTTCGCCGACGGCGCCTGGTGGCTGCGCTCCACCGACCACGGCGACGACAAGGACCGCGTCGTCATCAAGTCCGACGGGCGCCCCGCCTACATCGCGGGCGACATCGCGTACTACCGCGACAAGCGGGCCCGGGGCGCCGACCTCGCGATCTACATGCTGGGCGCCGACCACCACGGCTACATCCACCGGCTCAAGGCGGTCGCGGCGGCGTTCGGCGACTCGCCCGACACCGTCGAGGTGCTCATCGGCCAGCTCGTCAACCTGATCCGCGACGGCGAGCCGGTGAAGATGTCCAAGCGCGCGGGCACGATCATCACGCTCGAGGACCTCGTCGACGCGGTCGGCGTGGACGCCGCGCGCTACACGCTGGCGCGATCGTCGGTCGACCAGGTGCTCGAGATCGACCTCGACCTGATCTCGAGCCGCACCAACGAGAACCCCGTGTTCTACGTGCAGTACGCGCACGCCCGCCTCGCGTCGCTTGCCCGCAACGCCGCGGACCTCGGCGTCACGGCCGACGACCCGGACCTCGCGGTGCTCACCCACCCACGCGAGGGCGACCTCATCCGCACGTTGGGGGAGTTCCCGCGCGTGCTGTCCTCGGCCGCGGCCCTGCGCGAGCCGCACCGCGTCGCGCGCTACCTCGAGGAGCTCGCGGGCGCCTACCACCGCTTCTACGACACCTGCCGCGTGCTGCCCCAGGGCGACGAGGAGCCCGCGGGAATCCACACGGCCCGTCTCGCGCTGTGCTCCGCGACCCGCCAGGTGCTCGCCAACGGCCTGGGCCTGCTCGGCGTGAACGCGCCCGAGCGCATGTGACCTCGATCCGGAGCTGATCACCCCATGACCCGCGCCCACCCCGCCGGGCCCCGCCACGCCGACGTCATCCCGCAGCACGAGGACGGCGGGCCGCCGCCCGAGAGCTCGACCCTCGACGCGCTGCCCACGGCCGTGTGGCCGCGGCACGCCGCCCGCGGCGAGGACGGCGTCGAGCGCCTCGCCGGCGTCGACGTCGCCACGCTGGCCGAGCAGTACGGCACCGCGCTCTTCGTCGTCGACGAGGCCGACTTCCGCTCCCGGTGCGCCGAGCACGCCGCCGCCTACGGCGACCCCGCGCTCGTGCACTACGCGGCGAAGGCGTTCCTCACCGCCGAGACCGCCCGCTGGGTCGCCGACGAGGGCCTCGGCCTCGACGTCTGCACCGAGGGCGAGCTGCTCACCGCGCTGCGCGGCGGCTTCCCGCCCGAGCGGATCGCCGTGCACGGCAACAACAAGAGCCGCCACGAGCTCGCCGCGGCTCTCGACGCCGGGGTCGGGGCGATCGTCGTCGACTCCTACGTCGAGATCGCGCGCCTCGACGAGATCGCCCGCACGCGCGACGTGCGTGCCGACGTCATGGTCCGCGTGACGGTGGGCGTCGAGGCGCACACCCACGAGTTCATCGCCACCGCCCACGAGGACCAGAAGTTCGGCTTCTCGCTGGCCGCGGGCGACGCCGCGGAGGCCGTGCGCCGGGTGCTGAAGTCGCCGGGCCTGCACCTCGTGGGCCTGCACAGCCACATCGGCTCGCAGATCTTCGACGCCGACGGCTTCGAGCTGGCCGCCCGCCGGGTCATCGGGCTGCTCGCCGAGCTGCGCGACGAGCACGGTGACGCCGTGGACGACGCGCTGCGCACCGTCGACCTCGGCGGCGGCATGGGCATTGCCTACACCACCACCGACCAGCCCCGATCGCCCGCATGGCTGGCCGCCGAGCTGCGCGCGATCGTCGAGCGGGAGTCCGCCCGGGTGGGCCTCGCGCCCCCGCGGATCGCGGTCGAGCCCGGCCGGGCCATCGTCGGGCCCGGCACCGTGACGCTCTACGAGGTCGGCACGGTCAAGGACGTCGAGCTCGGCGGCGGCGCCAGCCGGCGCTACGTCAGCGTCGACGGCGGCATGAGCGACAACATCCGCACGGCGCTCTACGACGCGCACTACGACTGCCGCCTGGTCTCGCGGGCGGCGGGCTCCGCGCCGGCCGTGCGCTCGCGCGTCGTCGGCAAGCACTGCGAGTCCGGCGACGTGGTGGTCCGCGACTGCTGGCTGCCCGCCGACCTCGCGCCCGGCGACCTCGTGGCCGTCGCCGCGACCGGGGCGTACTGCTACGCGATGGCGAGCGCGTACAACAAGGTCCCGCGTCCCGCCGTCGTCGCCGTGGCCGACGGCACGTCGCGCCCGCTGCTGCGACGCGAGACCCTCGACGACCTGGCGCGACTGGAGGTGGGGTGAGCAATGGTCGGCAACGACGGGCGGCCGATCTCGGTGGCCCTGCTCGGGTGCGGCGTCGTCGGCTCCCAGGTGGTCCGGCTGCTCACCGAGCAGGCCGACGAGCTCGCCGCGCGGGTCGGGGCGCCGCTGCGCCTGGTGGGGGTCGCCGTGCGCCGTCCGCAGCGCCACCCCGACGTGCCCGCCGACCTGCTGACCACCGACGCCGCGGGCCTGGTCACCCGCGACGACGTCGACGTGGTGGTCGAGCTCGTCGGGGGCATCGAGCCCGTGCGCGGGCTGCTGCTCACCGCGCTCAAGGCCGGCAAGTCGGTGGTGACGGCGAACAAGGCGCTGCTGGCCGAGGACGGGGCGGCGCTCGCCGCGGCTGCGGGCGAGTCGGGCGCCGACCTCTACTACGAGGCCTCGGTGGCCGGCGCGATCCCGATCCTGCGCCCGATCCAGCAGTCGCTGGCCGGCGACCGCGTCGTGCGCGTGGCGGGCATCGTCAACGGCACCACCAACTTCATCCTCTCCGCGATGGCCTCCTCGGGCGCGAACTACGCCGAGGCCCTCGAGGAGGCCGGGCGCCTGGGCTACGCCGAGGCCGACCCCACCGCGGACGTCGACGGCTACGACGCCGCGTCCAAGGCGGCGATCCTCGCGAGCCTCGCCTTCCACACCCGCGTCACCGCCGACGACGTGCACCGCGAGGGCATCCGCGACGTCACGGCCGCCGACATCGCCGCCGCCAAGGCGATCGGCTGCACGGTGAAGCTGCTGGCGATCTGCGAGCAGGTGGACGGATCCGTCAGCGCTCGGGTCCACCCGGCGATGATCCCGCGCTCGCACCCGCTGGCCTCGGTCTCGGGCGCCTACAACGCGGTGTTCATCGAGGCAGCGGCGGCCGGGCAGCTGATGTTCTACGGCCAGGGCGCGGGCGGGCCGCAGACGGCGTCCGCGGTGCTGGGCGACCTCGTCGCCGCGGCGCGCAACCGCGTCATCGGCGGCCGGGGCCCGCGCGACTCGGCGCACGCCGACCTGCCGATCGTCGCGATGGGCGACACCCGCACGCGCTACCACGTGGCCCTCGACGTCGCCGACCGCGCGGGCGTGCTCGCCCAGGTCGCGGGCGTGTTCGCCGAGCACGGGGTGAGCATCGCGACCGTTCGCCAGGAGGGCCGCAACGGTCAGGCCGCCGAGGACGACCGCGTGCGTGACGAGGGCGATGGCGCGCAGGGCTCCCGGGACGCCACACTGGTGATCGTGACCCACTCCGCGCCCGACGCCGCCCTCGCGGCCACGGTCGACGCGCTGACCGGGCTCGACGCGGTGCAGGGCGTCGCCGGGGTGCTGCGGGTCGAGGGCCTGGGCCGGCCGGTGACCGAGCTGGGGGGTGTCACGTGACCGGCGTCGTCGGCGGGGTGGGCACGGTCGCGCTCGGCGCGCGCGTCGAGTGGCCCGGCATCATCCCCGCGTACCGCGACCGCATGCCCCGCGTGCAGCCCGGCTGGGAGGTCGTCACGCTGCGCGAGGGCGGCACGCCGCTGCTGTCCGCGCCGCACCTCTCCGAGCTCGTCGGGTGCGAGGTGCACCTCAAGATCGAGGGCGCCAACCCGACGGGGTCGTTCAAGGACCGCGGCATGACCGTGGCGATGACCGAGGCGCTCGCCGTCGGCGCGAAGGCCGTCATCTGCGCGTCGACGGGCAACACCTCGGCCTCGGCCGCCGCCTACGCCACCCGCGCGGGCATGACCTGCGCGGTCCTCGTGCCCCAGGGCAAGATCGCGTTGGGCAAGCTCGCCCAGGCCACCGTGCACGGCGCGCGCATCCTGCAGCTCGAGGGCAACTTCGACACGTGCCTCGAGCTGGCCCGGCGCGCGGCCGAGCAGTACCCGATCGCCCTGGTCAACTCGGTGAACCCGGCGCGCATCGAGGGCCAGAAGACCGCGGCGTTCGAGATCTGCGACCAGCTGGGCCGCGCGCCCGACGTGCACGCGCTGCCCGTCGGCAACGCCGGCAACATCACGGCCTACTGGCGCGGCTACACCGAGTACGCGGGCGACGGCGTCGTGGCCGGCACCCCGCGGATGCTGGGCGTGCAGGCCGCGGGCGCCGCGCCGCTGGTGCACGGCGCGCCCGTGGCCGACCCCGAGACCCTGGCCACCGCCATCCGCATCGGCTCGCCCGCCTCGTGGGACGGAGCGATCGCCGCGCGCGACGAGTCCGCCGGCGAGATCACCGCCGTCGACGACGACGCGATCCTCGAGGCCTACCGGCTGCTGGCCGCCCGCGAGGGCGTGTTCGTCGAGCCGGCGTCGGCGGCGTCGGTCGCCGGGCTGCTGGCCAAGGCGCGCGCCGGGCGCCTCGACGCCGGGCAGCTGATCGTCTGCACCGTGACCGGGCACGGGCTCAAGGACCCGGCGACCGCGCTGGCGGACGCCGCCGAGCCCGTCGTGCTCGCGCCGCGCGTGGACGCGGTCGCCGACGCCCTGGGCCTGCGCTGAGCGCCGGGCCGCAGGTCGCGCGCGAGCCGGCGGTGCCGGCCGGGGCGCTCGTGCGCGGGCGGGTGCCGGCGTCGTCGGCCAACCTCGGCCCCGGGTTCGACACGCTGGTCTTCGCGCTGGTCGGCCCGTACGCAGGCACAGTCGTCGACCGGCTGGACCGGCGGCGGGTGATCGTCGTCGCCAACACCGTCGCCGGCGTGGCCGCGCTGCTGCTGGTGCTC
>CADCTH010000635.1 GCA_902805495.1 uncultured Actinomycetospora sp. | reverse complement strand
CGGCACCCGCGCGGGGTCCTCGGCGGCCAGCCGGCGGCGCAGCGCCGCGCGCAGCAGGTCGTGAGGGCGGAGGACGAGGCCGGCACCGCCGTCGCGGTCGGCGACGAGCACGAGCGGGCCGAGCCGCGCGCGGACGGTCGCCAGCAGGGACCCGGCGTCATGGCGGCCGGTCACCGCGGCGCAGACGGCGGGGTCGAGGACGTCGAGGACGGCCGTGTCGAGCAGGAAGCGCCGCAGCTCGGGCGTCTCGGCGCCCAGGACCTCGCCGTCGAGGCGGTCGTCGAGCGCCTCCGGCGACGTGCCCAGCAGGCGCACCCCGGTGACCCACCCGTCCGCCGCGGCGACGACCTCCTGCACGCGCTCGGGCGGGAGGCCCAGGCCGAGGTGGTCGTTGAGCAGGATCGCCGCGCGGTCGGGCGCGATCCGCAGGTCGGCGTCGCGCACCTCGTGCAGCTGCCCCCGGGCGCGCAGGCGCGGCAGCGGCAGGGGCGGGTCGCGGCGGGCGGTGACCAGCAGGTGCAGGCTCGGCGGGAGGTTCGCGACGAGGTACTCCAGCACGGCGGCGACCCCCTCGGCGCCGACCGCGTCGAGGTCGTCGAGCACCAGCAGCAGCGGCGGCGGCGCGTCGGCGACGAGGTCGTTGACCAGCACCCCGACGGCGCGCCGGGGGTCCGCCGCGGCGGGCAGCCCGGTGTCGAGGAGCTGGCGCGAGCCGGGGCACCCGCCGTCGACGAGCGGGTCGAGGGCGTGGACCAGGAGCTCGACGACGCTCGCCGGGTCGTCGTCGAGCTCGTCGAACCGCAGCCAGGCTGCGCGTCGCCCGCCGTGTTCCCAGCGCTCGACCACCGCGGAGGCGAGGGTGCTCTTGCCCGCACCCGCCGCCGCGACGATCACCGTCACGGGCACGTCGGCCACGGCCCGCGCGGTGCGGTCGAGCAGCGCGGGGTCGAGGACGGTCTCCGCGACCGTCGGCGGGCGGAACAGCTTGGTGCGCGGTACCCAGCCCCAGCGCGACGCCCGGACGAGGGGGATCACGTCCGCGAGATCGTCGGGACGCGGCGTCGTGCCCATCGCGGCATCGTGCCAGCGTGCGGCGACAGGCGGGCCGGAGATCGGCGGCGGGGCCCGCGGCGGGGCTAGAGTCGCGCTCCCCTGGAGGAGGTGCCGGCATGCGGGTGGGCGTTCCGCGCGAGGTCAAGGACCACGAGGACCGGGTGGCGCTCACGGCCATCGGCGTCACCGAGCTGGTGCGCCGGGGCCACGAGGTGCTGGTGGAGACCGGCGCGGGCGTCGGGTCGGTGATCTCCGACGACGCCTTCCGCGACGCCGGGGCCGCGATCGTCGACTCCGCCGACGAGGTGTGGGGCTCGTCCGACCTCCTGCTCAAGGTCAAGGAGCCCGTGCCCGAGGAGTACCACCGGCTGCGCCCCGACCGGGTGCTGTTCACCTACCTGCACCTCGCGGCCTCGAAGGAGTGCACGACGGCGCTGCTCGACGCCGGCGCCACCGCCGTCGCGTACGAGACCGTGCAGACCGCCGACGGCGCGCTGCCCCTGCTGGCGCCCATGAGCGAGATCGCCGGGCGCATGGCGCCGCAGGTCGGCGCGCACCACCTGGAGAACGCGCAGGGCGGGCGCGGCGTGCTGCTCGGCGGCGTGCCGGGGGTGCGTCCCGGGCGGGTCGCGGTGATCGGCGCCGGGACCTCGGGCATGGCCGCGACGACGATCGCGGTGGGTTTGCGCGCATCGGTCGAGGTGCTCGACGTCGACGAGCGCGCGCTGCGCCGGGTCGACGAGGTGTTCTCCGGCGGCGTGCGCACGGTGCTCTCGAGCGCCCCGGAGATCGAGCGCGCGTGCCGGGAGGCCGACCTCGTCATCGGCGCGGTGCTGGTGCCGGGCGCGCGGGCGCCGGTGCTGGTGTCGAGCGAGCTGGTGGCCGAGATGCGCAGCGGCTCGGTGCTGGTCGACCTGGCCGTCGACCAGGGCGGATGCTTCGCCGACACCCACCCGACGACCCACGCGGACCCGACCTACCGCGTGCACGACTCGGTGTTCTACTGCGTCGCCAACGTCCCCGGCGCGGTGCCGACCACGTCGACGCGGGCGCTCACCGGCGTCACGCTGCCCTACGTGCTGGCGCTGGCCGACCGGGTCCTCGAGGCCGCGGCGGCGGCGGACCCGGCGCTCGCGAAGGGTGTCAACGTGGTGGGCGGCGAGCTGGTCACCGAGGCGGTCGGCGAGGCCCACGGGATCCCGGTGCGGGCGCTGGCGGAGGTGCTGCCCGCGGTCGCGGGGTGACGACGCCGGCGTCGGCCGTCCGCCTCTACCTCGACCACCTGCTCGTCGAGCGGGGCACGGCGGAGAACACGCTCGCGTCCTACCGTCGCGACCTGAACCGCTACCTCGAGCACCTCGACACCGCCGGGGTCACCGACCTCGCCGAGGTCACCGAGCGCCACGTCGGCGACTTCCTCGTGGGCCTGCGCACGGGTGCCGGCGGGCGGGTGCCGCTCGCGACGGCGTCGGCGACGCGGGCGGTGGTGGCGGTGCGCGGGCTGCACCGGTTCGCGCTGGCCGAGGCGATCGGCGCGGTGGACGTGGCGCGCGAGGTGCACCTGCCCTCGCCGCCGCGCCGGCTGCCCAAGGCGCTCGACGTCACGACCGTCGACCGGCTGCTCACCGCGCGGGGCGGCGACGCCGACGACCTGGGCGGGGTGCGCGACCGCGCGCTGCTCGAGCTGCTCTACGGCACCGGCGCCCGGATCTCCGAGGCCGTCGGGCTGGACGTCGACGACGTCGACGCCGCCGAGCGCTCCGT
>CADCTH010000634.1 GCA_902805495.1 uncultured Actinomycetospora sp. | reverse complement strand
CCGGCGCAGCTCCTGCTCGACGACCATGCGGCGGCACCGCAGCCCGGTGCCCGGGGGCAGGTCGCGGCCCCTCGTGGCCGTCGGGTCCGGCGCCTGCCCCGGGGCCCCGGACACCATCGGCTCGGCCCCCCGGGCGAGCAGCGCGTCGAGCGCCTCGGGCACCTCGGCGCGCAGCACGTCCACGACCTGGGACCGGAAGGCGTGCGGGTGGTGGAACTGCATCACGCCGCGGCGCATCCAGCGGTCGGGCTGCGCCGGGCCCTGGTCGTCGTCGACCAGCCGGACGCGGTGTCCGCGCCGCGCGAGCCCTACGGCGCTGACCAGACCCGTCGGCCCCGCGCCGACCACGACGATCTCCACGGCGACCTCCCGGGATGCCTCCTGGGCTCAGGGGACCGCCGTCCGGCGACGGCGTCAAGCACCGTGACCGTCGGCGTCCGGGCGTGCCCGCAGCGTCCTGATCTGCGACGACGGCGTCTCCCGGCGTGTCCGTGCGACCCCGGCCCGTGGTCGTCGCGGCTGGTCGGCGTCCTCGTCGTCGGGGCGGGGTGGGAGGCTCCCGGACATGGACGCGCCGCTCATGCTGCTCGACTCGGCCAGCCTCTGGTTCCGCGCCTTCTACGGGGTGCCGGCCACGTTGACCGCCGAGGACGGGACGCCGGTCAACGCCGCGCGCGGGTTCTGCGACATGGTCGCCCGGCTGGTCCGCGAGCGCCGCCCCGGCGCCGTCGTGGCGTGCCTCGACCGCGACTGGCGACCGGCGTTCCGGGTGCGCGCGCTGCCGTCCTACAAGGCCCACCGCGTCGACCCCTCCGCGGGCGACCCGTCCTCCCCCGTCGGCGGCGCGCCCGACGCCGAGGCCGCCCCACCGGAGCTCGGCCCGCAGGTCGAGATCATCCTCGAGGTGCTCGAGGCCGTCGGGATCCCGACCGCGGGCGCGGAGGGCTTCGAGGCCGACGACGTCATCGGCACCCTGTGCGCCACCGAGTCGGGCGACGCGATCGAGGTGGTCAGCGGCGACCGCGACCTGCTCCAGCTCGTGCGCGACGAGCCGACGTCCGTGCGGGTCGTGTACATCGCCCGCGGGGTGTCGAAGTACGAGCTCTACGGCCCGGAGGAGGTCGCGGGGCGCTACCACGTGCCGGTCGCGCGCGCCGGGTCCGCCTACGCCGAGATGGCGATGCTGCGCGGCGACCCGTCCGACGGCCTGCCCGGCGTCGCCGGCATCGGGGACAAGACCGCCGCCCAGGTGGTGTCGAGGTTCGGCTCGTGGGAGGACATGATCGGCGCCGTCCTCGACCGCTCCGACACCCGGATGTCCTCGGCGGTGCGGTCGAAGATGGCGCGGGCGGCCGACTACCTCGCCGTCGCCCCCGGGGTCGTCCGCGTCGCGCCCGACGCCCCCATCGACTGGACGGGCGGGCGCCGGGCGCTGCCCCACGAGCCCGCCGACCCCGACCGGCTCGCGGCCCTCGCGCAGCGGTGGAACCTCGCCGGCTCGGTCGACCGGCTCACCGCGGCGCTGCGGGGCGAGTAGGTCAGCGGCCCTGCTCGGCGAGCCAGGCCTTCGCGACGGTCTTCGGGGCGCGGTCGACCCACGCGTCCTCCACCAGCTCGCGCAGCTCGTCGACGCCGATCCGCTCGAGGCGCACGAGCACCGCGGGGAAGCCGTCGAAGTGCGGGGTCGTGAAGTAGACGTCGGGGTCGTCGGCGATGAGGGCCTCCTTGACCCCGACGTCGGCCACCCGCACGCCGAGCACGACCCCGGTGGGCAGCGGGACACCGGCGGCCTCGAGGGCGGCCTCGTCGGCACGGCGCAGCGGGCGCTCCCAGACGAAGCCCTTCTTCGACACCTGCCAGCTCGCCGAGCCCCACGACACGGTCTCGTCGGTGCGCGGCAGGGCCAGGGCGAAGCGCCGGACGTCGTCGAGGGTCGCCATCAGCGCGGCTGGCCCACGGCGTAGGTGCCGGTCGGGTCGACGATCGTGACGGGCACCTGCGCCGGCCGCCCGTCCACGGTGGCCTGGCAGGTGAAGGTGAGGCCGGTGCGGACCTCCTGGTCGGCGGGGCAGGAGACGCCCGTGACCTGGCGGCGCCAGTCGTCGGTGACCACCCGCGTCACGCCCTGCGCGACCGCGTCGGCGTCGAGCACCTCGACGCGCGCGAACCGGGGGCCGACGACGAACGCCAGCAGCAGGACGATCACCGCGGCGATCAGCAGCAGCACCCCGAGGACGATGCCGACCCGCTTCCAGGGAAACGGGCGACGCGGGCGGGGGCCCCAGGGCCCGCCGGGTCCCGGCTGACCGGGGCCGGGGAACGCGCCGAAACCGGGCTGACCGCCGTAGCCCGGCGGCTGGCCGGGATACCCGGGCTGCCCGCCGTAGCCCGAGGGCGGGGCGCCGTAGCCGGTCGGGGGTCCGTAGCCGGGCTGGCCCCCGTAGCCCGGGGGCGGGCCGTAGCCGGGCCGGCCGCCGTACCCGGGCGGGGGCGGGCCGTAGCCGGTGGGTGGCCCGTAGCCGGTGGGTGGCCCGGAGGCCGTGGGCGGGCCGCCGTATGCCTGGCCCTGACCCTGACCCTGACCCTGGCCCTGGCCCTGGCCCTGGCCCTGGCCCGACCGTCCACCGTCACCCCCCGGTGGCGCCCAGGGCGACCCGGGTCCGATGGTGGGCTGCTCGCCCGGCGCGCTCACGACTCAGCCCTCTCCGACGGCGACGACCCCACGCCGGATGCGGCGGACCGCGTCGGCCGCGGCCCGGCCGACGGTGTCGCCGGTGCCAGCGACGGCGCGGATCTGGTCGAGCAGGTCGACGACCTGCCGGCACCAGCGCACGAAGTCGCCCGCGGACAGCTCGGCGCCGTGGGCACGGGCCCCGTCGAGGACGGTGGCGAGCGAGTCGCCGCGCACCCACCGGTGCACCGGCCAGGCGAAGCCCAGGTCCGGCTCGCGGGTGCGGTCGAGGTGGTGGCGGCGCTCGTCGGCGACGAGGTCGTGCCACAGCGCGACGGCCTCCTCGACGGCCTGCGCCGCGTCCTCGGGCACGCGCGGCACGCCGCCGTCGTCGCGGCGGCTGTCGTAGACCAGCGACGACGCCACCGCCGCGATCTCGGCGGGGCCCAGGTCGCGCCAGGTGCCGTGGCGCAGGCACTCGGCGACGAGCAGGTCGGACTCGCCCCACAGCCGGGAGAGCCGCCGGCCGTGCTCGGTGACGTCCTGCTGCGCGTCGGGGGCGTCGTCGAGGTAGCCCCGCTCGGTCAGCAGCCCGCGGATGCGGTCGAAGTTGCGCGCCAGCGAGTGCGTCGTGGAGCGCACGCGCGACTGGAGCTGCTCGGTCTCGCGCTCGAGGCGCTGGTAGCGCTCGAACCAGCGGGCGCGGTCGTCGCGGTCGGCGAGCCCGTGGCAGGGGTGCGCGCGCAGCGCCCGGCGCAGCGACGCGAGCTCGGCGTCCTCGTTCTCCGACCCACGGCGGCGCCGGCTCGCCCCGGTGCGCAGCGGCGCCTCGATGCCCGTCTCGCGCAGCGCGTTGGCCAGGTCGCGGCGCAGGCGCGGGACGCGGTGGTCGAGCTTGCGCGGCAGCTTCATCTGCCCGAGCGTCGCCACCGGCTCGGGGAAGTCGGCCAGCGACAGGCGCCCGGCCCAGCGGTCCTCGGTGAGCACCAGCGGGCGCGGCTCCTGCCCGCGCGGGCTGCGGTCGACGCCCGGGTCGAGGACGACGGCCAGCCCGGCGCGCTTGCCGCCCGGCACCGCGATGACGTCGCCGGGGCGCAGGGCCTCCAGCGACGCCGCGGCCTCGGCCTTCTGGGCCGACCGGCCCTGGCGCGAGAGCATCTTCTCGCGGTCGGTGACCCGCCGGCGCAGGTCCATGTACTCGGCGAACGCGCGGAACTCCTCCTCGTCGCCCGAGTGACCGCCCGCGGCCTCGGCGTAGCCGGCGAGGGCCTCGCGGTTCTTCTCCAGGCGCTTGGCCAGCCCGACGACGCTGCGGTCGGCCTGGAACTGGGCGAACGACTGCTCGAGCAGCTGGCGCGCGTCCTCCACCCCGAGCCGCTCGACGAGGTTGACGGCCATGTTGTAGCCGGGCCGGAACGACGAGCGCAGCGGGTAGGTGCGCGTCGAGGCGAGGCCCGCGACCTGCTCCGGGTCGACCCCCGGCACCCACAGCACCACCGCGTGGCCCTCGACGTCGATGCCGCGGCGACCCGCACGCCCCGTGAGCTGCGTGTACTCCCCCGGCGTGAGCTCGACGTGCGCCTCGCCGTTGTACTTCACGAGCTTCTCGAGCACGACCGTGCGCGCGGGCATGTTGATGCCCAGCGCGAGGGTCTCGGTGGCGAACACCGCGCGCACCAGGCCGCGGACGAACAGCTCCTCGACCGTCTCCTTGAACGCGGGCAGCATCCCGGCGTGGTGCGCGGCGACGCCGCGCTCCAGCCCCTCGCGCCACTCCCAGTAGCCCAGGACCTCGAGGTCGGCATCGGGCAGCCCGGCCGTGCGCCGCTCGACGACCTCGCGGATCACGGCGACGTCGTCGGGGCCCGTGAGCCGCAGGCCGGCGCGCACGCACTGCGTCACCGCGGCGTCGCAGCCGGCCCGGCTGAAGATGAACGTGATCGCGGGCAGCAGCCCGGCGGCGTCGAGGCGCTCGATGACGTCGACGCGCGACGGCGGCCGGAACCCCGAGGTGCCGCCGCGTCCGGGAGGACCCGCCCGTCCCGGTCCCCCGCGCCGGTCGCCGCCGCGCCCGGG
>CADCTH010000633.1 GCA_902805495.1 uncultured Actinomycetospora sp. | reverse complement strand
GCCGCCGCCAGCGGGCGTCCCGACCTCGTCGAGCAGACCGGGACGGGTGCGGCCGGCGAGGTGGGCGCGGCGCTGGCGGCGCTCGGGGCGCGCCGGGTCGGGGGCGGCGAGCTGGTGCGAGAGGTCGCGGGGCTCGACGAGGCGCTCGCGGCCGCCGACCTCGTCGTCACCGGCGAGGGGCGCCTCGACGACCAGTCGCTGCGCGGCAAGCTCGTCTCCGTGGTGGCCGCGCGCGCCCACGCGCGGGGCGTGCCGTGCATCGCGCTGGCCGGTCAGGTGGACCTCGGCGTGGGCGAGGCGCTGGAGGCCGGGCTCGAGGGCGCCTACTCGGTGGCCGCCGACGCCGGTTCCGTCGAGGCGGCGCTGGCCGAGCTCGCGGCGCGGCTGGCCGACCTCGCGGCGGGCGTCGCCGGGCGGTGGGGCGCGCGACCCCCGTGATCACGCCGGGGTGAGCGCGCTCGCAGGAACCATCGCCGTGCGTGTGCGACGATGGAGGTCGGCCGCGGGGCCAGCACGTCCGGTCCCGAGGGAACACACGGCACCGCGACCGGGTTGTGCCGAACCGGAGTGTGCACAGCGTCCGTCCCGGGAGCTCAAGGGAGAACCATGACCGTCGAGAACCCCACCGCGCCGGCCGAGGTCGAGGCCAAGCCGCACGGCGTCGAGCTGACCGACACCGCCGCCGGCAAGGCGAAGGCCCTGCTCGACCAGGAGGGCCGCAACGACATGTCGCTGCGCATCGCCGTCCAGCCGGGTGGGTGTGCGGGTCTCAAGTACCAGCTCTTCTTCGACGACCGCTCGCTGGACGGCGACCTCACCGTCGACTTCAACGGGCTCACCGTCTCGGTCGACCGCATGAGCGCGCCGTACCTGCAGGGTGCGGTGATCGACTTCGTCGACACCATCGAGAAGCAGGGCTTCACCATCGACAACCCCAACGCCGGCGGGTCGTGCGCCTGCGGCGACAGCTTCAACTGAGCTGACACCACACGGCCCCCGCACCTCGTCGAGGTCCGGGGGCCGTCGTGTACCTGCGGCACGTGAGCACTTCTCGGTGCCCGAGCACCGAGAAGTGCTCACCTGCGCGTCAGCGCACCTCGGGGACCTCGGCGGCGACCTTGTCCCGCAGGCCCTCCGGCGGCTGGGCGCCCAGCTGGGCGACCACGTGCGACGCGGCCACGGCGCCGATGCGCCCGGACGTCGCGTGGTCCAGCCCGCGGGTCCAGCCGTAGAGGAAGCCGCCCGCGAAGGCGTCGCCCGCGCCGGTGGTGTCGACGAGCTCGTCGGCCTCGCGGACGCCGACCTCCTCGACCGTCCCGTCGGCGTCGTACACCGTCGAGCCGTTCGCGCCGTGGGTGACGACGACGATCTCGCAGTTGCCGCCGTGGCCGCGCAGCAGCGAGGTGATCGCGTCGTCGCCGAGCAGCGCCGCGACCTCGTCCTCGTCGGCGATGAGGACCTCGACGTTCTCGCGGGTCAGCTCGCGGAAGTACTCGCGGTGGCGATCGACGCACCCGGCGTCCGAGAGCGTCAGGCCGACGCGCGCCTCGCTCTTGGCGGCCGCGTCGACGACCTTGCCGATGGTGCGGCGCGCGTGCTCGGTGTCCGCGAGGTAGCCCTCGATGAGGCTGACCCGGCTGCCGGCGACCTGGTCCTGCTCGATGTCGTCGGGCCCGAGCGCGGTGCACGCCCCGAGGAACGTCGACATCGTCCGCTCGCCGTCGGGCGTGACCATGATCAGGCAGCGGGCGGTGGCCGGGCTCCCCGACAGCGCCGGCGTCGTGAAGTCCACGCCGTGGGAGCGGATCGACTCGGTGAAGGAGGTGCCGAGGCGGTCGTCGGAGACCTTGCCGACGTAGCCCGCGTCGGCGCCGAGGGCGGCCGCGATCGCGATGGCGTTGGCGACGCTGCCGCCCGAGCGCTCGGTGGTGTCACCGGCCCCGGCGTAGAGCTTCTCCGCCTGCGTCTCGTCGATGAGTGTCATGCCGCCCTTGGGCAGATCGTGCGCACGGATGGTGTCGTCGTCCGTGCGGAACAGCACGTCGACGATGGCGTTGCCGATCCCCAGTACGTCCATGGATGCCTCTCGGTGGCGATACGTCCGACGGGCCCGGGACGCGCAGCGAAGCGGAGCCGGACCCATGACCGGCGATCGACACTAGGTGAAACGCCCGGTCCCCGGGACCGCGCGGTGGCGTCGGGCACGTTCACGCATAGACGGGGTAGTTCGGCTCCGGGATCTCGGGGCGGATGCGTCCCTCGACGAAGATGCCGTGCCACACCATGAACACGAGCAGGGTCCAGATGCGGCGCGAGTGGTCGACGGGGCCCGTGCGGTGCTCGTCGATGAGGCGCAGCACCGCCGCCTTGTCGAGGATCGCGTCGGTCTGCGAGTCGCGGACGATCTCGCGGGCCCACTCGAGCATGTCGTGCGCCAGCCAGTAGCGGATCGGCACCGGGAACCCGAGCTTGCGGCGGTTCAGGACGTGCGGGGGCACGATGCCGTCGATGGCGCGGCGCAGGGCGTACTTCGTCGTCCCGTGCGCCACCTTCTGCTCGGTGGGCAGGTGCGACGCGACCTCGAAGACCTCCTTGTCGAGGAACGGCACGCGCAGCTCGAGCGAGTTGGCCATCGTCATCTTGTCGGCCTTGACGAGGATGTCGCCGCGCAGCCACGTGAACAGGTCGACGTGCTGCATGCGCGCCACCGGGTCCCAGGAGCCCGAGTCGGCGTAGATCGGCGCGGTGACGTCGACGTGGGAGAGCTCGGGGTCGTGGCCGCGCAGGACGGCGCCGAGCTGGTCGTCGCGGAAGATCCGCGCGTTGCCGTAGTACCGCTGCTCGAGTGGCAGCGCGCCGCGCCGGAGCAGGTCGCGGCCCCGCATCCCCTCGGGGAGCTTGGTCGACAGCGCGCCGGCGAGCTTGCGCAGCGCGCCGGGCAGCTTCTCGAACGGCGCGAGCGACAGCGGCTCCTTGTAGATGGTGTAGCCGCCGAACAGCTCGTCGGCGCCCTCGCCGGAGAGCACCACCTTGACGTGCTTGCGCGCCTCGCGGGCCACGAACCACAGCGGGATCAGCGCCGGGTCGGCCACCGGGTCGTCGAGGTACCAGACGATGAGCGGCAGCGCGTCCATCATCTCCTGGGCGTCGACGGTGCGGACGACGTGGCGCACACCGATCGCCTCGGCCGACTCGCGGGCGACGTCGACCTCGGAGTAGCCCTCGCGCTCGAAGCCCGTGGTGAAGGTGATGAGGTCCGGGTTGTGCTCGCGGGCCAGGGCCGCGATGACCGTCGAGTCGATGCCGCCGGAGAGGAACGAGCCCACCGTGACGTCGGCGCGCATGTGCTTGGCCACCGAGTCGCGCAGCACCTCGGTGATCTCGGCGTGCGTGCGGGCCTCGTCGTCGACCGGCTTGGCGTCGAACGTGGGGTGGAAGTACCGCTGGCTCTGCACGGGCTCGCCGGGGGAGACCGTGAAGCTGGTCCCGGACTCCACCCGCCGGATCGAGCGGTGCAGGGTCAGCGGCTCGGGGACGTACTGCAGCTGCAGGTAGTGCTGCAGCGCGGTGGGGTCGGGCGCGGTGGTCGGCTCGTCGAGCACCTGCGCCAGCTCGAGCAGGCTCTTCTTCTCGCTCGCCAGCGCGACGCCGTGCGGCCCGGCGGCGAGGAAGAGCGGCTTGATGCCGAACGGGTCGCGGGCGCCGAAGAGCACGCGCTCGTGGGTGTCCCAGATGAGGAACGCGAACATGCCCCGCAGTCGGCGCACCGCGTCGCGGCCCCAGACGTCGTAGGCGGCGACGATGGCCTCGGTGTCGCCCTCGGTGACGAAGCGGACGCCGTGGTCGCGGCTCAGCTCCTCGCGGAGCTCGAGGTAGTTGTAGATCTCGCCGTTGAAGACGATGCGGTAGCGGTCGCTCGCGTAGGTCAGGGGCTGGTGCGAACCCTCCACGTCGATGATCGAGAGCCGGTTGAAGCCCAGCACCACGTCGTCGTCGTGCCACTCGCCGGACTCGTCCGGGCCGCGGTGGCGCATGCAGTGCAGGCTCGCCCGCACCGCCTCGGCGCGCGCGGCGCCCTCACCACCCGGCGTGATCAATCCCATCAGGCCGCACACGCGTCCGCTGACACCTCCGGTTCCGGGGACGGGTCGTGCCCAGTATGACGAGCCCGGCGTGGCGTTCCGTGCCGCCCCGCGCGCCCCTCCGACAGCGCGTAGTGGCTCGCTCGGATAGTCTCCGCAGCGACGTCGGGGCCCGGATCACCGGGCCGCCCGCCGCACCGTCCGGGTCGTGCTCACGCCGGGTGGAGCGCGGGCACCTCGCGAGGAGGTAAGCAGCAGTGCGCCGAGAAGGGACGCCGCCCCGGCCCCGCGCCGGACGCGCGCGCCGGGTCCTGGGCCTGGCCGCGGCCACCGTCGCGGTCGCGGTGACCACCTCCGGGTGCTCGGTCGACGAGGTGCTGCGCTTCGGCTGGCCCGTCGGCGTCACGCCCGAGGCCGCGCAGATGCGCACCCTGTGGACCGGGGCCGCGATCGCCGCGCTCGTCGTCGGTGTCCTGGTCTGGGGCGCCACCGCCTGGACCGTCGCGTTCCACCGCAAGAAGGCCGGCGCGTCGGACCTGCCGCGGCAGTTCCAGTACAACCTGCCGCTCGAGCTGGTCCTGACGGTCATCCCGCTGGTCATCGTCGCCGTGCTCTTCTACTTCACCGTGGTCGTCCAGAACGTCGTGGACCGCAACCCGACGGGCAACGAGCTCGAGATCAACATCACCGGGTTCCAGTGGAACTGGGAGTTCACCTACCCCCAGACGCCCGCGCCCAACGGCCTGCCGGCCTCCGTCGTCGGCACCACGAGTTCCGTGCCGATCCTCGTGCTGCCCACCGACCGGCCCATCCGCTTCACCCAGGAGTCGAAGGACGTCATCCACTCCTTCTGGGTGCCGGAGTTCCTGTTCAAGCGCGACGTCTTCCCGTTCCCCGCGGAGAACGAGCAGAAGAACACCTGGGTGATCGACCGCATCGAGCGCACCGGCGCGTTCGTCGGCCGCTGCGCCGAGTACTGCGGCGCCTACCACTCGATGATGAACTTCGAGGTCCGCGCCGTGCCGCCGGACCTCTTCGACCGCTTCCTGGGGCTGCGCCAGCAGATCAACCCCCAGACCGGCCAGCCCTACACCACGAACGAGGCGCTCGGGGCGATGAACTGCGGCGAGCTCTGCAGCCCGCAGTCGATCAGTACCTACGCCTACAATCCCGACCCGCAGGCCCAGATCGGCATTCGCTGACCCCGCGCGTGCGCCCCACCCACCCGAGAGCGAGGACCCGGTGAGAGTCGAATCCCGCATCTTCGAGATCCTCACGGTCTTCTGCTTCGTGTGCGCGATCGTGTACGGCGTCCTCTCGGCGGAGGAGGTCGGCATCGTCGCCCTGACGCTGACCGGTGGCCTCACGCTCATCGTGGGGACGTACTTCCGGTTCGTCGCGCGCCGGCTCGAGGAGCGTCCCGAGGACAACCCCGAGGCCGAGGTCTCCGACGGTGCCGGTGACCTGGGCTTCTTCAGCCCCGGCAGCTACTGGCCGATCGCCGTCGCCGGAGGCACCGCGGTCACGGGCCTCGGCGTCGCGTACTGGCAGTTCTGGCTGATCATCACCGGCGTCGTCGCCCTGATCGTCGCCGTCTGCGGGCTCGTCTTCGAGTACCACGTGGGTCCCGAGGCGCACTGACCTCCGGGCTCGCACCACGCCTTCTACGGCCCCGCTCCTGCTTCGGGAGCGGGGCCGTGGTGTGTGCTGGGGCGGGCGTCTGTGGTCTGTCGTCCGCAGCGAACGCGCTGTTCGCTGCTTCTAGGCGTACGAACGGCGCGTTCGTGTCTTCGGTCGGGGAGCGGGGCTCGCTCGACGGGGCGGAGCGGGGCTCATGGGGCCGCGCCCAGGCCGCGTTCCGGGGCTCGCGAGGCACGTGGCCGGCGTCGCGGAACCGAGGCCGAGAGGACGCCCTGTCCACCCGGGTGATCAGGAGTACCTGGTCCACCCGCGCGGGCTCGACGAGGTGCACGAGGTGCCCCTGATCGCGCATCGCGTGGCGCCGGACGGGACGCGGACCCGATCGCGACGGCCGCGGACGGCGTCGATGGCGGCACGCGGAGCGGGCAGCCCGGGCGGCCAGGCGCAGCGTGCCCAGGTGGGTGCTGGAGGCGCCGGCGCCGTAGCGCGTGCGGCGAGGTCTCGTGGCCCCTCGGGCGCCTTGAGCGCTTCCACCAGACCCCGGGTGGACCGACCCATCCTCGTGCTGCCTAGCCGCCCTCCGCCATCCACGGCGTGTCGCGCTCGCGAGGATGTGGCGATCCTGGCGTTGAACGCCAGCGTGGCCGCCACGCTGGCACACCGGAGGTGCGCCAGGGCAGCAACAAGGCGGGGGAGGCAGGAGGGGCGGACGAACGACGACGGGCCGGGAGCGTCATGGTGACGCTCCCGGCCCGTCGTGGTCGTGCTGGGGTCCTACTCCTGGATGTCGCGCGGACGGCCGGCGTCGGGACGGCCGGCGAGCTCGCGCGTCTCGCCGGGCTCGACCTCCATCGGGTCGCCGCCGTGTCCACCGCCGGTGAGGGCGTCCTGCTCCTCGGCCGGGTCGGGCCGGAACCAGGTGCCCTTGAGCGGCGAGCCCGCCGCTCCCAGGTCGTTCATCCGCTTCGGCACCTTGGCGCCCTGGTAGGCGAGCGGCACGGCGTGGCCGTGCTCGTCGACGCCGCCCAGCGGCTGGTGCACCTCCACGAACTCACCGTGCGGCAGGCGCTTGATGTGCCCGGTCTCGATGCCGTGCTCGAGCACCTCGCGGTCGCTGCGCTGGAGGCCCAGGCAGATGCGATAGGTCGCGAAGTACACGATCGGCGGGCCCACGAGCAGGCCGATGCGGCCGAGCCACGTCATCACGTTCAGGGAGATGTCGAACGTGTAGCCGATGATGTCGTTGCCGCACGCGAGCAGCAGCCAGAAGTAGAAGAACATGGCCATCATGCCGGTCGCGGTGCGTACCGGCGCGTCCCGCGGGCGCTGCAGCAGGTTGTGGTGCGCCTCGTCGCCGGTGAGCTTGCGCTCGATGTACGGGTAGAGCGCCAGCAGCGTGGTGAGCAGACCCATCCCGATGACGGCCGGGAAGAAGATGGCCGAGATCGTGTACGGGCCCAGGTACATCTCCCACGCCGGCCACAGCCGCACCGCGCCGTCGAAGATGCCCATGTACCAGTCGGGCTGGGAGCCCGCCGAGACCTTGGCCGGGTTGTACGGGCCGAGGTTCCAGATCGGGTTGATCTGGAAGACGCCGCCCATGATGGCCATGAGCCCGACCGAGACGACGGTGAAGCCGCCGGCCTTGGCGGCGAACGTCGGCAGGATGCGGACACCCACGACGTTGCGCTCGGTGCGGCCCGGGCCGGGGAACTGGGTGTGCTTCTGGAACCACACCAGTGCCACGTGCAGCGCGATCACCGCGGTGATGATCCCGGGCAGCAGGAAGACGTGGACGATGTAGAGGCGCGGGATGATGATGTCGCCCGGGTACTCGCCGGCGAAGATCGCCCAGTGCAGCCACGTCCCGATCACGGGGATCGACATCACGATCGCCGAGACGCCGGTGCGGATGCCGGTGCCCGAGAGCAGGTCGTCCGGCAGCGAGTAGCCGATGAAGCCCTCGATCATGCCGGTGAGCAGCAGGACGACGCCGAGCACCCAGTTGGTCTCGCGCGGGCGGCGGAACGCTCCGGTGAAGAACGTCCGCATCATGTGCGCGATCATCGCCGCGACGAAGAGCAGCGCGGCCCAGTGGTGGACCTGGCGGACGAACAGGCCGCCGCGGACCTCGAACGAGATGTCGAGCGTGGACTCGTACGCCCGGCTCATCTCGACGCCCTGCAACGGCACGAAGGCGCCGTCGTAGGTGACCTCGGTCATCGAGGGGTCGTAGAAGACCGCCAGCCAGGTGCCCGAGAGCAACAGCACGATGAACGCGTACATGTTGATCTCGCCCAGCATGAACGACCAGTGCGTGGGGAAGACCTTGTTGATCTGTCGACGCAGCGGGCCGGCGGGGTGGAACCGGCTGTCGGCCTCGTCGGCGGCGGTGGCGGCGAGCTTCATCGCCAGGCCACCGCCCTTGCGGGTGGGTGTGGTGATCGCACTCATGAGTTCCGCTCCCAGAACGCCGGACCCACCGGTTCGATGAAGTCGCTACGCGCGTACAGGTATCCCTGATCGTCCACTGCGATGGGCAATTGCGCCAGTGGACGGGCGGCCGGGCCGAACACGGGCTTGGCGTACTCGTTGGCCTGGAACTGCGACTGGTGGCAGGGGCAGAGGATGCGGTTCGTCTGGTCCTCGTACAGCGACGTGGGGCACCCCATGTGGCTGCAGATCTTGCTGTAGGCGAACAGCGTCCCGTAGTTGAAGTCCTCCTGGCCCGCCCGCTTGATCACGGCCACGTTGGGCCGCAGGCGGATCAGCATCACAGGGGAGTCGGAGGAGTGGAGGACCTCCTTGAGCTCCTCCTCGTTGCTGCGCATCGACTCCTTGAACGGGTAGACCGTCTCCATCGCGCCGGGCTCGAGGTCGCCGGGGCGCACCAGCGCCACCTCCTCGGCCTCGCCGGTGTCGCGACGCAGGTAGACCCGCTCCCCGTCCTCGGAGTGCCACCCGGTGATGAGCAGCGCCGAGTTCTTGCCCTGCTTCCACGGGTTGTTGACGAGCCCGCCGAAGGCCGCGACGAGGACGCCGAGGGTCAGCACGCCGCCCGCGGCCCCGATCGAGCGGTAGACCAGCTTGCGGCGGCTGATGCCGCTGCGCCGGCCGGTCTGCACCAGCCGGGCCGCCGCCGTCGCCCGGTCGATCTCCTGCGAACGGCCGTCGTGGCGCTGCTGGACCGCGAGGTCCTCGGGCAGCAGCTTCTTCGAGTACGCGATCACGCCCATGCCGAACGCGAACACGGCGAAGCCGAACGACAGGCCGATGAGCGGGGTGTACAGCGACCAGGTGAGTCCGTCGTCCTCCTGGGGCTGGCGGTACTCCCACGGCCACCAGATGAAGAAGACGAGGAAGGCGACGCTCGCGATGCCGGCCCAGATGAACCAGAGGGCGACCTGGCGCTCGGCACGCTTCTCGGCGCGGGTGCCGGGCACCGGGAACCGCTCGCGGTCCGAGACGATCTCGACGTCGTCGAGGCGGTTGCCCAGGCGCACGAGGTCGTCGGTGCTCATCCGGGCGAGCTCGTCGTCGCTCGGGATGCGAGGCGTCGCCTCGGTGGGGTCCGGCTGCGAGGGCGCGTTGGCGCCGTGGTCGGCGGGGCGGGTGCTCATTGGCGCGATCCGATCCAGAGGGAGATGCCGATGAGGGCGGCGAGGCCGACGAAGAACGCGAGGGCGCCCTCCGGGACCGGGCCGAAGCCACCGAGCTCCGCGCCGCCGGGGTTCTTGGACGGGTTGGCCCCGCCCACCGACTTGATCCAGGAGATGATGTCCCGCTTCTCCTCGGGGGAGAGCTGGGAGTCGGCGAAGACCGGCATGTTCTGCGGGCCGTGCAGCATCGCCGCGTAGATCTGCTCCTCGCTCGCCGGGTCGAGGTTCGGGGCGAACTTGCCCTGCGAGAGCGCGCCGCCGCGACCCGTGAAGTTGTGGCAGGAGGCGCAGTTGAGCCGGAACAGCTCGCCGCCGCGGCCGATGTCCTCGCCCCGCAGCTCCTCGCCGTTGGCGACGACCGGCATCGTCGGGCCGCCGCCGTTGGCCTGGATGAACGCGCCGAGGGCGTCGATCTGGGCCTCGTCGAACCGCGGCGGCTTGCGCTCCGCGTTCGCCCCCTGGGCAGCGAGGGGCATCCGGCCGGTGGACACCTGGTAGTAGACCGCGGCCTCGCCGGAGCCGATGAGGCTCGGACCGCGGCCCTGCACGCCCTGCAGGTTGGTGCCGTGGCAGGTGATGCAGGAGTTGTCGTAGATCTGCTGGCCCTCGCGGATGATCGCCGGGTCCGCGGCGAGCGCCGGCTCGGCCTCCGGGGTGACCACGGAGTAGAGCGCGCCCGCGGCGACCAGCGCGACGCCCAGCGCGAGCAGGCCGGACAGGCGCCGGCGCATCTTGGTCCCGCGACGCGCCCGGGTGCGGGCGGGGCGGGGCTTGTCGTCACTCATCGGGTGCCTGACCTCGAGCTCTCCTGGCCGGTCGGCCTGTGGGTCCTGCGGTGTGGTGGTCACAGGTCAGCGGATGAAGTAGATGACCGCGAACAGGCCGATCCAGACCACGTCCACGAAGTGCCAGTAGTACGAGACAACGATGGCCGCCGTCGCCTGCGCCGGCGTGAACCGGCTGAGGAAGGTGCGGGACACGAGCAGCACGAACGCGATGAGACCGCCCGTGACGTGCAGCGCGTGGAACCCGGTGGTGATGTAGAAGACCGAGCCGTACGAGCTGCTGGAGATCGTGGTGGCGTGCTCGGTGACGAGCGTGTGGTACTCGACCATCTGCCCGAGCACGAAGATCGTCCCCATGACGAACGTGATCGCGTACCAGCGCCGCAGGCCGAACACGTCGCCGCGCTCGGCCGCGAACACCCCGTACTGACAGGTGAACGACGACGCCACGAGGATGATCGTGTTGACGAGGGCGAACGGGACGTCGAGCTCGGTGGGCGGGGGCGGCCACTCCTCGGCGTTCGCGCGCGCGACGAAGTACATGGCGAACAGCCCGGCGAAGAACATCAGCTCGCTGGAGAGCCAGATGATCGTCCCCACGCTCACGACGTTCGGCCGGTTGAGGGAGTGAATCCTCGCGCTGAAGGAAGGCGCCGGCGCACCCTGAGCGGTCGTCACGACGGTCATGATGACACTTCCGCCCGACACCCACCCGCTGGGGCGAGGCGCCGATGTGTCGCCTCCGCGCGGCCCCGTCGGCGCCGTGCGCAGCGGCGTCGACCCGCACCGCCCTCACCTGGGAGTTCTCCTACCACCCGTCGTACTTCGAGCCGTCGTACCGCCCCGGCGGCCGGTCGAGGGTGACGGAGACGACCGCTAGCATCCGGCACATGACGGACGCCCAGCGACGCGGTACCGGGGCCTCGCGGTGACCGGCCCCTCTGGCCCGCGGCCCACCCTCACCGTCGTGGTGATGAGCCACCGCCCCGAGGTGCGCGAGGCCATCTCCTCCGCGGTGGGGCGCCGCCCGGCGCCCGACCTCCCGCGGCTGCGCTTCGTCGAGGCGGCCAGCGTCGCCGAGGTGCTCGGCGCGGCCGACGCCGGCGAGATCGACCTCGCGGTGCTCGACGGAGAGGCGCAGCCCACCGGCGGCATGGGGGTCTGCCGGCAGCTGAAGAACGAGAGCGACGACCCGCCGCCGATCATCGTCGTCGTGCGGCGCCGCGACGACCGCTGGCTGGCCACCTGGTCGCAGGCCGACGCGGTGCTGGTGCAGCCGCTGGACCCGGTGACGGCCGCCGAGACCGTGGCCACGGTGCTGCGCGAGCGGGCCCGCCCGGCCGTCCGCGGGTGACCGGCGGGGCGGTCGAGGGGGCCGGCTCGCCGCCGAGCTGGCCCGGGCTGCTCGGGCGGCTGCTGGCGGGGGAGGACCTCGCGACCGAGGACACGGCCTGGGCGATGGACCAGGTGATGTCGGGGGAGGCGTCGCCGGCGCAGGTCGCGGGCTTCGTGGTGGCGCTGCGCGCCAAGGGCGAGACGGCGCCGGAGATCGCGGGGCTGGCGCGCACGATGCTCGCCCACGCGCGGCCGGTGCACGTCCCCGGCCCGGTGGTCGACATCGTCGGCACCGGCGGCGACCGGGCGCACACGGTCAACATCTCCACCATGGCCGCGGTGGTCATGGCGGCCGCCGGGGCGCGGGTGGTCAAGCACGGGGGGCGCGCGGCGTCGTCGCGCAGCGGCTCGGTGGACGTGCTCGAGGCCCTCGGCGTGCCCGTCGACCTCGGGCCCGAGGCCGTGGCGCGGTGCGTGGCCGAGGTCGGCATCGGCTTCTGCTTCGCCCAGGTCTTCCACCCGGCCATGCGCCACGCCGGTCCGGTGCGCGGTCAGCTCGGCGTGCCCACGGCGTTCAACCTGCTCGGCCCGCTGACCAACCCCGCCCGCCCGGGCGCGGCGCTCATCGGGTGTGCCGACCTGCGCTTCGCGCCGATCCTCGCCGAGGTGCTCGCCGCCCGGCGCGACGGCGCGGTGGTGGTGCGCGGCGACGACGGGCTCGACGAGGTCACCACGGCGACGACGACCACGGTCTGGCACGCGGGGCCGGCCGGGGTGCGCCTCGAGACGCTGGACCCCGACGCGTTCGGGGTGCCGCGCTCGGGGGTCGACGAGCTGCGCGGGGGCGACGCCGCGCACAACGCCGCGGTGGCGCGCGCGGTGTTCGCGGGCGAGCCCGGCGCGGTGCGCGACGCGGTGCTGCTCAACGCCGG
>CADCTH010000632.1 GCA_902805495.1 uncultured Actinomycetospora sp. | reverse complement strand
GCGGACCGCGCCCGTCGACGGGCTCGCCGGCGAGGTCGACCACCCGCACGCCCACCGGCAGCGCGGTGCCGCCGGCCACGGCGCCCGACGCCGCGGCGGCGCGCTCGGCGAGCGCCTGGTCGCCGCGCTCCAGCACCGCCGCCACCAGCAGCCCGCCGGCCACCCGGGCGACCACGAGCAGGGCGACCAGCGCGACGACCCCGACGACGAGGCCGATCCGCGTCCGCAGGGACCGCCGCGCCCACCAGCCCAGAACGGTCCAGCTCCGCTGCGCTGCGTGTCCCCGGCTCGTCACACCGCGCCCAGGCGGTAGCCGCGACCGCGCTCGGTGCGCACCAGGTCCCCGGCCCCGACCGCGGCGAGCTTGCGGCGCAGGTAGCCGACGTAGACCTCGACGACGTTGCGGCTGGCCGACCCGCCGCCGCCCCAGACCGCGGTGAGCAGGTCGTCGCGCGTCAGCACGGCCTCGGGCTGCACCGCCAGGGTGTGCAGCACCGCGAACTCGCGGGCCGACAGCTCGACCGGGCGCCCGTCCCACGTCACCGACCGCGTCGCGGGGTCGAGGCTCAGCGCGCCGTGCACGACCCGCGCCGCGGCCGGGCCCGAGCGGCGCAACAGCGCGCGCAGCTGGGCGACGAGCACGACGAACGAGAACGGCTTGACGAGGTAGCCGTCGGCGCCGAGGTCGAGCCCGTCGGCCTGGTCGACCTCGCCGTCCTTCGCCGAGAGCAGCAGTACCGGGGTCGTGACGCCGTCGGCGCGCAGCGCCTCGAGCACGCGGTAGCCCGAGAGCCCGGGCAGCAGGATGTCGAGGACGACCGCGTCGTAGCCGCCGGTCGCGGCCTCCTGCAGGCCCCGGTGGCCGTCGCCGACGGCGAGGACGTCCATGCCCTCGGCGGCGAGCCCGCGGCTCAGGGCGTCGCGCACCCCGGGCTCGTCGTCGACCACCAGCACCCGCGGCACACCCGGAGACGGTAGGCCTTGTCGGGCGCCCGACGCTGAGACCGTCTCAGGCGCCGGGGGCGACGATGGGTCCATGGGACGCAGGAGCTGGGTCGGGGCAGGGCTGGGGGCGGCGCTCGTGGGTGCCGTCGGCGTGGGGCTCCTGGTCGCCCCGGCGGGCGCCGCCGCGGCGCCGGTGCTGCCGCCGGTGAGCCCGGAGGACCTCGTGTCGTCGGTGATCGCCGCGGACGCGCCGGCGCTGGCCGGCGAGGTCGAGGTCGACAACGCCCTCGGTCTGCCCGCCGTTCCCGGGGTCCCGCAGCTCGCGAACGGCACGTCCGCGATCCGCGTCTGGTCCGGCGGCGACGGGCGCGGCCGCGTCGCGCTGCCGTCGGCCGACGGCGAGCGGACGCTGGTCTCCGACGGCACGACGCGCTGGGCCTACGACTCCCGCGAGCGCACGGTGACCCGTGCTCCGGCCGGCGAGGGCCCGGACGGCCCGGCGGACGCCGGCCCCGACGCCCAGGACCCGACCACCGCCGCGACGCAGGCCGTCGCCACCCTGCGGCAGTCGAGCACCGTGACCGTCGACGGCACCGCCGAGGTCGCCGGACGCGCCGCCTACCAGCTGGTGCTCACGCCGCTGCCCTCCGAGCGCACGCTGCTGCGCGAGGTCCGCGTGGCCGTCGACGCCGAGACGCGCCTGCCGCTGCAGCTGACCGTGCTGGCCCAGGGTTCGGGGGAGCCGGCCCTGCAGGTCGGCTTCTCCGAGATCGCCTACGGCCCGCAGGACCCGTCGCTGTTCACCTTCACCCCGCCGCCGGGCACGACCGTCGAGGACGCGCCGGCCCGTGACGGGGCGCAGCCCGAGGGCGAGCGGCAGGGCACGACCGTCGGCGACGGGTGGGACCGGGTCATGGTCGGCCAGGCGCCCCAGGGCGGGCCGGGACAGCAGCCGGAGGGCGAGGCGCGGCCCGAGGGCGCGCCGGACCTGTCCGCGCTGGGCACGCCGGTCAGCGGCCCGTGGGGCACCGGGCGCGTCATCACCACCGCCGTCGCCACCGTGATCGTCACCGACGACGGCCGGATCGCCGCCGGCGCCGTGCCCCAGCAGGTGCTCACCGAGGCCCTGGCCCGGTGACGGCAGCCCCGACCACCCCCCGCGCGACGACCGCGTCCCCGCCGGACGCGGTCGCCGCGCGGGTCCGGGGGCTGCGCAAGACCTTCGGGTCCACGGTGGCGATCGACGACGTCGACCTCGACGTCCCCGCCGGCGCCGTGCTCGGGATGCTCGGGCCCAACGGCTCGGGCAAGACCACGCTGATCCGCATGCTGCTCGGGCTGACCCGCCCCACCGCGGGCACGGTGGAGCTGCTCGGGCACGCCGGCGACGACCTCCCCGCCGCGCTCCCGGACGTCGGGGCGCTCGTCGAGGGCCCCGGTTTCCACCCCTTCCTCTCCGGGCGCGACAACCTCCTGCGCGCCGCCGCCGCCGAGCCCCGCCTCGACGGCGACCTGCGCGCGCCGGTCGACGCGGCGCTGGAGCGCGTCGGGCTCACCGACGCCGCGCGCCGGCGCTACCGCGGCTACTCGCTGGGCATGAAGCAGCGCCTCGGTCTCGCCGCCGCGCTGCTCGTCCCCCGCCGCCTCGTCGTGCTCGACGAGCCGACCAACGGCCTCGACCCCGCCGGCACCCGCGACGTGCGCCGGGTCGTCGCCGAGCTGCGCGACGCCGGGGCGACGGTGCTGCTCTCGTCGCACCTGCTCGCCGAGGTCGAGGCGGTGTGCAGCCACGTGGCGGTGCTGCAGACCGGGACCCTGCTCGTGGCCGGCGAGCTGGCCGCCCTGCTCGACGCCGACGCCGGCGGGCTGGTCGTCAGCACGCCCGACGCCTACGACGCGATCCTCGCCCTGCGCGCGGCCGGCGCGCCGTCCTACCGCGCCGAGGGCGGCGTAGCGGTGCCACCCGGGCCGCTCGAGGCGCCGGAGATCGTCGCGACACTGGTCGGGGCCGGGGTCGCCGTGTGGGAGGTCCACCGCCGCCGCGCCCACCTCGAGGAGCTCTTCGCCCGCCTGACCGAGGAGGACGCGTGACGGCACTCGAGACGCGCACCCCGACGCGCACCCCGACCCGCACCACGGCCCCGCTCGGGCGCCTCGCCGCCGCCGAGGTCCGGTGGGTCCTGCGCCGCCCGCGCACCCTGGTGCTGCTCGGGCTGCTGGCGCTGGTCGCCGTGGCGCTCGGCATCGGGATCGCGCTGACCGGCGGACCGGGCGGTGACGGTGACGGTGACGGGCCCGGGCTGGTGGCCCAGGTGGCCGGCAACGGGCTGGTCCTGCCGATCGCCGCCCTCGGGCTCGCGCTGACCCTGCTGCTCCCGCTGACCGTGGCCACCGCGTCCGCCGACGCCATCGCCGGCGAGGCCGCGCACGGCACCCTGCGCGGGCTGCTCCTGGCCCCCGTCGGGCGGGCGCGGCTGGTCGTGATGAAGGCGGCCGGGGTGGTGACGGTCGCGGTCCTCGCGGTGCTGGTCGTCGCCGTGGTCGGCGTGCTCACCGGCCTGGTCGTCGTCGGCGGGCCCGGCGGCACCATGGTCACCCTGTCCGGCACGACGCTCGGGCTCGGCGAGGCGCTCGGGCGGGTCGCGCTCGTCGCCGGCTGGACCGTCGTCCAGCTCCTGGCCGTCGCCGCGGTCGCCCTCGCGGTCTCGGCGTTCACCGAGCACCCGCTGGTGGTGCTGGCGGCCGTGCTCGGCGGGCTGATCGTGTTCGGCGTGCTCGCGGCGATCCCGTCGCTGGAGTGGCTCCAACCGCTGCTGCTCACCTCGGGCTGGGGTGCGGGCACCGACGCCCTGCGCGACCCGCTGCCCCTCGGCGACCTGGCCTCGAGCTCGTTGCGCGCGCTGGTCTACGTCGTCCTCGGCTCCGTGGTCACCGTGGTGCGGATGCGGCGCCGGGACGGGTAGTCGCTCACCCGGCGAACGCGTCCGGGTGCTCGTGCACCCACTGCGCGAAGGTCCGCCCGGGCTTGCCCAGCAGCGGTTCCACGTCGTCCACCGGCTGCGGCACGCCGTCGCTCGCGGCCCACAGGTGCAGCAGCGAGTCGGCGACCGCGGGCGGGGCGTGGGGCCCGAGCGGCGCGCGGAACGCCTCCGGCGACAGCAGGCCCGGGCGTCGTGGAGGCTGCGGGTGATCGTCGACGGGCTGCTGGCCCAGGGGTAGGTGGCGCGCGACGGGGGCGCGGTGCCCATGATGTGCGCCATGACGCTGCTGGCTGCGCTGCTCGGCGGGGGCCTCGACGATCCCGAGGCGATCCGGGTCGGCGACACGGCCATGTCCGGCCCGGAACTGCTCGGCGCCGCGGCCGTCGTCGCCGACCAGATCGCCGAGCGTCCCTCCGAGGGCCCGGTGGCCGTCCTCGCCGAGCCGACGGCGCGCACGCTCGTCGCCATGGTCGGCGGACTGCTCGCCGGCGTCCCGGTCGTCCCCGTGCCCCCGGACGTCGGCCCCGGCGAGCGCGCGCACGTGCTCGCCGACTCGGGGGCGTCGCTGTGGATCGGCGAGCGCCCGCCGGAGATCACGCTGCCGGTGCGCAAGGTCGACCTCAACCGCCGCAGCGGCGACCCCGCCCGCGAGGTCCCGCACGACGGCCCGGCGCTGGTCCTCTACACCTCGGGCACCACCGGCGCGCCCAAGGGGGTGCTGCTGTCGAAGGCCGCGATGGGTGCGGGCCTCGACGGGCTCTTCGACGCCTGGGGGTGGACCGCCGACGACACCCTGGCCCACGGCCTGCCCCTGTTCCACGTGCACGGACTGGTGCTCGGCGTGTTCGGCGCGCTGCGCGTGGGGTCGCCGCTGGTGCACGTCGGGCGGCCGAAGCCGGCGTCCTACGCGGCGGCCGTGCGCGAGCAGGGGGCGACCCTGCTCTTCGGCGTCCCGACGATCTGGTCGCGCGTCGCCGCCGACCCCGACGCCGCGGCCGCCCTGCGCCCGGCGCGCCTGCTCGTCTCGGGCAGCGCGCCCCTGCCCGTGCGCGTGTTCGAGCAGCTGCGCGAGCACACCGGGCAGGCGCCCGTGGAGCGCTACGGGATGAGCGAGACCATGATCACCGTGGCCGTGCGCGCCGACGGGGAGCGCCGCCCGGGCTGGGTCGGCGTCCCCGTCGCCGGCGTCGAGACCCGGCTGGCCTCCACCGACGAGGAGACCCCTCAGGACGGCAGGGTCGAGCTCATGCCGCACGACGGCGAGAGCATCGGCGAGCTCCAGGTCCGCGGCCCCGGGCTCTTCGAGGGCTACCTCGGCCGCCCCGACGCGACCGCCGAGACGTGGACCCGCGACGGCTGGTTCCGTACCGGCGACGCCGCGGTGCTCGACGAGGGCGGCTACCACCGCATCGTCGGCCGGCGCTCGGTCGACCTCATCAAGACCGGCGGCTACCGCGTCGGCGCCGGCGAGATCGAGACCGCCCTGCTCGAGCACGCGGGCATCAGCGAGGCCGCCGTGGTCGGCGAGCCCGACGACGACCTCGGCCAGCGCCTCGTCGCCCACGTCGTGCTCGCCGGGGAGCCGGTGGACCCCGAGGAGGTCATCGCCTTCGTCGCCGACCGCCTCTCGGCCCACAAGCGACCCCGCGAGGTCCGCGTCGTCGACGCCCTGCCCCGCAACGCGATGGGCAAGGTGCAGAAGGCGCGCCTGTCTACGTGAGCGATCTTTGGGCCTATAGGCCCGGAGATCGCTCACATGGGACGGCGGGCGCGCAGGACGGCGTCGTAGAGGAAGCGCGGGCGGCCGTCGGGCTGGACCGCGTCGCGGCCGCGGCGCTCGGCGACCTCGATCGTCCACCCCGCGAGCGCGTCGTCCAGCTCGACGATCAGCTCCTCGGCCGTGGCGAACATGTCCGCCGGGTGGTGGTGCTCGGCGCCGGGCGGCATGCCCTCGGGGTCGTGCCCGACGAGCAGCAGCGTCCCGCCCGGCCCGACGGCGCCGGCGATCGCCCGGTACAGGCGCGGCCGCTCGGCGCCCGGCAGCTGCATGAAGTGCGCGGTCACGAGGTCGAAGCCGCCCGGTAGCGGATCGGCGAGCAGGTCGACGACGCTCGTCGTCACCCGCTCGGCGACGCCCTCGTCCTGCGCCCGCGCCGCGACCCGGTCCAGGGCGACCCGGGAGACGTCGATCGCGGTGACCCGCCAGCCCCGGCCGGCGAGCCAGATCGCGTCCCCGCCCTCGCCGCTGCCGACGTCGAGCGCGGTGCCGGGCGCGAGGCCGGCGACCTCCTGCACGAGGACGGCGTTCGGCTCCCCGCTCCAGACCCGCTCGGTGGCGCCGTAGCGGTCGTCCCAGAACGCGGCGGTGTACTGCTCGTGGGTGGTCATGCGGGTACTCCCTCCCGGCGGCGGGCGACGGCCCGCGCGATGTCTTCCTCGACGAGATCGGCGTTGATGCGGGCGCCGGCCATCGTGCCCTCGGCGGCTGCGGCCACGACCTGGGCCGACAGGTCGGTGACGTTGCCCGCCACCCAGACGCCCGGCACGGCCGTGCGCCCGGTGGTGTCGGCCGTCGTCACGTACCGGCCGCCCAGCGGGTGGTCGGCGACCTCGACCCCGAGATCCTCGAGCAGGCCGCTGCGCGCGACGAAGCGCGGTCCGACGACGAGGGCGCTGCGGGCGATCACCCGCCCGTCGGCGAGGCGCACGCCGCTGAGCCGGCCGTCGGCTGTCTCCAGGGCGGTCACCTCCTCCTCGATCACGGGGACGTCCAGCGCGGCGAGCACCTCGGCCTCCTCGGCGGTGAGGGCCGGCGCGTGGTGGCGCAGGTAGACGAGGTCGGCGGTGAGCTGACGGAAGAGCTTGACCTGGTGGAGGCTGTTGGGCCCCGCGCCGAGCACCGCCACCGCCTGGTCGCGCACCTCCCACCCGTGGCAGTAGGGGCAGTGCAGCACGTCGTGGCCCCAGAGCTCGCGCACGCCGGGCAGGTCGGGCAGCTCGTCGACGAGGCCGGTGGCGACCAGCAGGCGGCGCGCCCACAGCGTGTCGCCGTCCGCGGTGTCGACCGCGAACAGCTCGCCCTCGCGGCGGGCGGTCGTCGCGGTGGCCGCGCGGATCCGGCCGCCGTACGACTCGACCTCGGCGCGGCCGAGGCGTACGAGCTCGGCCGGGGGCAGGCCGTCCCGGGTGAGGAAGGCGTGCACCCCGGCGGCCGGAGCGTTGCGGGGCTCGCCGGCGTCGAGCACCAGGACCGAGCGCCGGGATCGGGCGAGGGTCAGCGCGCCGGCCAGGCCGGCCGCGCCACCCCCGAGGACGAGGACGTCGAGGGGTTCTTCCATGTCCCCGAGCGTGCTCCCGGGCTCGTCACGCGGCCAGGATCCTTGCCAGGATGGCAAACATGGACGACGTGCTGGACGGCCTCGGTGCCCGCCTCGCGACCCGCCGCCGGCGCGCCGGCCTCGGGCTGGCCGAGCTGGGGGAGCGCACGGGCATCTCGATGAGCACCCTGTCGCGCCTCGAGCACGGCGGCCGGCGCGCGACCCTCGAGCTGCTCCTGCCCCTCGCCACCGTCTACGGCACCGGGCTCGACGAGCTCGTCGGGCTGCGCGAGAGCGCCCCGGCGCGCGACGAACCGGTGGCGCGCACCGAGGACACGGTGATGTACCGGCTCTCGCGCAGCCCCGGGCAGCCCGCGGCCTACAAGTTCGTCTTCTCGCCCGCCCGGAACGCCCCGCCCGACGAGCTGCCCACCCACCAGGGTTGGGAGTGGGTCTACGTCCTCGCCGGGCGGCTGCGCGTGATCAACGGCGACGACGACCTCGTGCTGCGCCCGGGCGAGGCCACCGAGATCGACACCCGCCGCCCGCACTGGCTGGGCAGCACGGGCGACGGGCCGGTCGAGGTGCTGGCGCTGTTCGGGCGGCAGGGCGAGCGCGTGCACATGCGGCGGTGAGGTCGAAGATCAGCAGGCCCCCACGCACCTCGTGGAGATCGACATCGACCACCACGACCTGCTGATCTTCGACGGGCCCCGCGCCCCGGCAGCGAACGGGGACTTCGTGCGCGTAGAAGCAGCGAACAGCGCGTTCGCTGCGTCCCGCGGCCCCCATCTCGAACGATTCCGCTCGCCCGCACCGGTGGCCTGTCGCACGGAGGAGAACCGGTCGGGCCTGACCGTCCTACGATCCCGCGCATGACCTCAGGCGGGACACGGAGCGCAGCGGAGCTGGACCCGGGGAGTCAGCTCGACGAGAGCCCCGAGGACCTGACCCTCGCCGCGGAGTTCGACGACCCCACGCGCGAGCAGTGGCGCGAGCTCGTCGCCGGGGTGCTGGCCAAGTCCGGGCGCGAGGTCTCCCCGGAGGAGGCCGAGGCCGCGCTGGCCACGGTCACCGACGACGGCATCACGATCGCCGGGCTCTACGCCGCCGAGGACGCGCCGGACGTCGCCACCGGGGTGCCGGGGCTGCCGCCGTTCGTGCGGGGCGCGCGGGCCGAGGGCCAGGTCGCCGAGGGCTGGCTGGTGCGCCAGCGCCACGCGTTCCCGCCCGACGCCGACGCGGACGGCATCAGCGAGGCCCACGACGTCCTCGTGGCCGAGCTGGAGAACGGGGTCTCGTCGCTCTGGCTGGTGCTCGGCGGCGCCGGCGGCCCGCCGGTCGACGCGCTGCCGCGCCTGCTCGAGGGCGTCTTCGTCGACCTCGCGCCCATCGCCCTCGACGCCGCCCGCGACACCCCCGGCGCGGCCGCCGCGCTGCTGCGGTTCGCCGAGGAGAACGGCGCCGGCGCGATCGCCGGCTCGCTGGGCTACGACCCCCTGCTCGACCGCACGCAGGGCGGTGCCCCGCTCGACGACGCCTACCGCACCGCCCTCGTCGACCACGCGCAGCAGGCCGCCGCGAGCCACCCCCAGCTGCGCACCGTCGTCGCCGACGGTCTGCCCTACCACCGCGCGGGCGGCAGCGACGCCCAGGAGCTCGGGGCCGCGCTGGCGGCCGGGGTGCACGCGCTGCGCCTGCTCACCGACGCCGGGCTGGCGACCGACGAGGCCTTCGCGCGCATCGAGTTCCGCTTCGCCGCCACCGCCGACCAGTTCGCCACGCTCGCCAAGCTCCGCGCCGCGCGTCGCTGCTGGGACCGCATCGGCGACGTCTCCGGTGCCGGAGAGCACGCCCGCGCCATGCACCAGCACGCCGTCACCTCGCCCGCGATGGTCACGCGTCGCGACCCCTGGGTGAACATGCTGCGCACCACGGTCGCCACCGTCGGCGCGGGGCTCGGCGGCGCGGCGGCGGTCACCGTCCTCCCGTTCGACAGCGAGCTGGGCCGCCCCGACGAGGCCGCCCGGCGCCTGGCGCGCAACACCCAGGCGCTGCTGCTCGAGGAGTCGCACCTCGCGCACGTCATCGACCCCGCCGGCGGCTCCTGGTACGTCGAGTCGCTGACCGACGCGCTGGCGCAGAAGGCCTGGGACGAGTTCACCCGCATCGAGCGCGACGGCGGCATCGTCGCGGTGCTCGACGAGGGGAGCCTCGCCGCCCGCCTCGACGCGACCTGGGAGCAGCGGGCCGCCCGCATCGCCCGCCGCGAGGACCCCATCACCGGCGTCAGCGAGTTCCCGAACCTGCACGAGGACCTGCCGCGCCGCGAGCCCGCTCCCGACACCCCGCACGACGGCGGACTGCCGCGGCGGCGCTACGCCGAGGTGTTCGAGCACCTCCGCGACCGCGCCGACGCCGCCGCCACCCGGCCGACGGTCTTCCTCGCCACCGTCGGGAAGCTCGCCGAGTACACCGCACGCGCCTCGTTCACCACGAACCTCTTCCACGCCGGCGGCGTCGCCACCACCGACGGCCCCGGCGGCACCGACCCGCAGGAGATCGCGACCGCGTTCCGCGACGCCGGCACCCCCGTGGCGGTGATCGCGTCGTCGGACAGGGTCTACGACCAGCACGCCGCCGCCGTCGCGGCCGCCCTGCGCGACGCGGGGGCCACCCGCGTCCTGCTGGCGGGGAAGAGGGACGTCGAGGGCTCCGACAACATCGACGCCACCCTCTACGCCGGGTGCGACGCCGCCGCCGTCCTGCGCGACACGCTCGAAGCCCTTGCCGAGAATGAGGGAGAGGTCCGATGAGCATCCCCGACTTCACCGACGTCGAGCTCGGCACGCCCACGGCCCCGTCGGGCGACTGGGAGACCGCGCTCGAGGAGGCCACCGGCAAGGGCGCCGAGGACCTCGTCTGGGAGACCCCTGAGGGCATCGGCGTCAAGCCGCTCTACACCGACGCCGACCTCGAGGGCCTCGACTTCCTGCGCACCTACCCGGGCATCACGCCCTACCTGCGCGGGCCGTACCCGACGATGTACGTGACCCAGCCGTGGACGGTGCGCCAGTACGCCGGCTTCTCCACGGCCGCGGAGTCCAACGCGTTCTACCGGCGCAACCTCGCCGCCGGGCAGAAGGGCCTGTCGG
>CADCTH010000631.1 GCA_902805495.1 uncultured Actinomycetospora sp. | reverse complement strand
CTGACCGCGCTGGCGGGCCCGCCCGAGGGCACGGGGGAGGAGCCGGACGCGGTGGCGCTCCTCGGCGAGGCACGGCGACGGCTGCAGGGCGGCGGCGACCCGGCGCTCGCCGGCCTCGACCCGCGGCTGGCCGAGGCGGCGGCGCTGACCGGCGACGCCGCCGCCGAGCTCACCGACGACCTCGAGCGCCTCGAGGCCGATCCGCACCGCCTCGAGCACGTGCTCGCGCGCCAGGCCGAGCTCAAGAGCCTCACCCGCAAGTACGCCGCCGACGTCGACGGCGTGCTGGCCTGGGCCGACACGGCGCGCGAGCGCCTGGCCGGGCTCGACACCTCCGACGAGGCGCTGGCCGGGCTCGCGGCGGAGGCCGAGGCGCTCGCGGGCGAGCTCGCCGGGCACGCCGCGGCGGTGTCGGCCGCGCGTCGCGAGGCCGCGGAGCGGTTCGGGGCCGCAGTGTCCGCCGAGCTCGACGGCCTGGCCATGGGCGCGGCGTCGGTGCAGCTCGCGGTGGGGATCAAGGAAGCCGCGCCGGGGGCCGCGGACGCGCTGGACGTCGACGGCCGGCGCGTGGTGGCCGGCCCCGACGGGGTCGACGACGTCGAGCTGCTGCTCACCCCGCACGCCGGTGCCCCCGCGCTGGCGGTGCACAAGGGCGCCTCGGGCGGCGAGCTCTCGCGGGTGATGCTGGCCGTCGAGGTGGTCCTCGCCGGCGCGGACACCACACCGACGCTGGTGTTCGACGAGGTCGACGCCGGGGTCGGCGGGCGCGCCGCGGTGGAGGTCGGGCGCCGGCTCGCGCGCCTCGCCGCGACCCACCAGGTCGTGGTGGTCACCCACCTCGCGCAGGTGGCGGCGTACGCGGACCGGCACCTCGTGGTCGACAAGGGCGGGCTGCAGGCGGTGGACGGGGGAGTCGGCACCGACGGCGTCACGCGCAGCGCCGTGCGCACGCTGGGCGACGACGAGCGGGTCGTCGAGCTCGCGCGGATGCTCGCGGGCACCGAGGAGACCGAGACCGGGCGCGCCCACGCCGAGGAGCTGCTCGGCGCAGCCGCCGCGGACCGCGCCGCGGGTGGCGGTACCGACGGGCCCACACCGATCACCCGGGGTGCCGCCACGCGGCGTAACGGATCCCGTCGGGGTCGCCGGGCCGGGTGACCGGTGCGCGCCCGTCCGGCGCGTCGACCCCGCCACGCCCGCCCGTCCGGCGACGATCAGGGCATGGGTCGTGGCACGGGTGCGGGGTGGCGGGCATGAAGTGGCCACGAGGGCGCACGACGAAGGAGGCGCCGGCCGGCGTCGTCGGCACGGCGCGCCTCGGGGGCCGCTCGGGCGGGGCGGTGTCCCCGGAGCTGCTGCGCCGCGTCGGCCGCGGTGACGTCGCGGTGATCGACCAGGTCGACCTCGACCGGGCGACCGCCCACGCGCTCGTCGACGCCGGCGTCGCCGGGGTCGTCAACGTCTCGCCGTCGATCTCGGGGCGGTACCCGAACCTCGGCCCGGAGATCCTCACCGACGCCGGGATCGCGCTGCTCGACGACGTGGGCGCGGGCGTGCTGCGCCGCGTGCGCGACGGCGCCGCGATCCGGCTGTTCGACGGCGGCGTCTACGTCGGCGAGGAGGAGGTGGCCCGCGGGTTCTCGCAGACCGCCGAGACGGTGGCCGACCAGCTCGCGGAGGCCCGCTCGGGGCTGGCCGCGCAGCTGGAGGCGTTCTCCGCGAACACCACCGAGTTCATGCACCGCGAGCGGGCGATGCTGCTCGACGGCGTCGGGGTGCCCGGGCTGGAGACCGCGCTGCACGGCCGGACGGTGCTGGTCGTCGCTCCGGGCCACGACCGCGCCGCCGAGCTGCGGCGCCTGCGGCACTTCATCCGCGAGGAGCGCCCTGTGCTGGTGGGCGTCGGCAGCGGGGCCGAGGCGCTGCGCGAGGCGGGGCACACGCCCGCGGTGCTGGTCGGCACGGCGCTGGAGATCGACCCGGAGCTCGCGCGCAAGGCCGTCGACGTCGTCATCCCCGCCGACCTCGACGGGCACATCACCGGCCTCGCGCGCCTGCAAGACGCGGGCGTCGACCCGATCGGCTTCCCCTCGTCGGCGAACCCCGAGGAAATGGCGCTGCTGCTGGCCCACCGCCACGGCGCGTCGCTCGTGGTGGCGTGCGGGTTCGACGCCACGCTCACCGGCTTCCTCGACCGCGGGCGGACGGGCAGCAACCCGTCCACCGTGCTCACGCGGCTGCGGCTGGGCCCGGCGCTGGTGGACGGCGCGGCCGTCGCCGCCCTGCACCGGCACCGCGTCACCACCGGGGCCGTGCTGCTCCTGCTGCTGGCCGTGGTGGCCGTCGGCGCGGCCGCGCTGCTGGGCAGCGGGGCCGCCGAGGCGATCGTGCTGCTCGTGCGCGAGGGCTGGGCCGCCGCCGTGGCCGCAGTCCAGGGGGTGCGGGCCTGATGTCGCTGCGCTACCACGTCGTGTCGATCGCGGCGGTGCTGCTCGCGCTCGCCCTGGGCGTCGTCCTCGGGGCGTCGGCGCTCTCCGGGCGCGTGCTCGGGGTCCTGACCTCCGACCGCGACCAGCTCGCCGGGCAGGTCGTCGCGGTGCGCGGCGAGCGCGACGCCGCCGACGCCGGCCTGCGGGCCACCGAGGGGCTCGTCGCCGCGGGCGGTCCGTCCACCGTCGCCGGCGTGCTCCCGGGCCGCGGGGTCGCCGTGCTCGCGACCCCGGACGCCGACCCCACCGACGTCGACGTCGTCGCGGGCCTCGTCGAGTCGGCCGGCGGGCGCGTGACCGGCCGGCTGGACCTGACCGACGCCGCCCTCGCGCCCGACCAGGCCGAGGCGCTGCGGGCGCTCGTGCCGCGCCTGCTGCCCGCGGGCGCGCAGCTGCCCACCACCACCGACACCGGCGCGCTCACCGGCTCACTGCTGGGGTCGCTGCTCGTCTCCCGCCCCGGCAGCGCGGAGGAGCAGGCCACCGGCCCGGAGGCGACCACGGCGCTGCGCGCGCTGGCCGACGGCGGCTTCCTGCGGGTGCCCGGTCCTGCTGCGGCCCTCGACCCGGCGCCCGCCGAGCTCGCGCTCGTCGTCACCGGCGGGCGTGCCGACCCTCCGCGCGACGCCACGCTGGTCCGCCTCGCCGCCGAGATGGACCGCGTCGGGGCCGGCGCGGTGATCGCGGGCCGCACGGGCTCGGGCGCGGTGGCCGCGGTGCGCGCCGACCCGGCCGTGCGCAGCGGCCTGTCCACCGTCGACGCCCTCGAGGGACCCGCGTCGCGCGTCGCGACCGTGCTGGCGCTGCGCGAG
>CADCTH010000630.1 GCA_902805495.1 uncultured Actinomycetospora sp. | reverse complement strand
TTCTATCCCGACTGGGACACGATGGCCGACACCTCGGTCAACCTGCTGCGCACCGACGCCGGCCGCGACCCCTACGACCGCGGCATCTCCGACCTGGTCGGCGAGCTGTCCACCCGCAGCGAGGAGTTCCGCGTGCGCTGGGCCCGGCACAACGTCCGGCTCCACCACACCGGGGTCAAGCGGTTCCACCACCCCGTCGTCGGCGACCTCGAGGTCGGCTACGAGACGATGCCGCTGCCCGTCGACCCGGGTCTGGTCCTCACGATCTACAGCCCCGAGCCCGCCAGCCCCTCCGCCGACGCCCTCGCGCTGCTCGCCTCGTGGAGCGCCACCACCCTCGCCCCGCGCCTCGACGACGCGGCGGACCGCCCGGGGTGAGCGCGCTCAGGCCTCGTCCGCCGGATCGACGCCGAACCCGACGTCGGCCGTCGACGCGCTGATCGCCGCGACCGCGGCCGAGAGCGGCGAGAGCACGTCGGCGAGCCGGGGCGCGGTGAGCGGCGCGAGCACGCCGAGGGCGGCGACCACGCCCGAGGGGCCCGTCACCGGCATCGCCACCGACCACACGCCCTCGTGGTGCTCCTGGGTACTCAGCGCGTGGCCCGACACCACGATCGCCTCGAGCTGGCGCCGGAGCACGGCGGGGTCGGTGATGGTCCAGGCGGTGTAGCGGGCCGGCGCGCGCAGCACCTCCTCACGCAGGTCGCGCGGGGCGTGGGCGAGCAGCACCTTGCCGACGCCGGTGCAGTGCAGCGGCAGGTACCCGCCCGGGCTGTGCCGGGTGGGCTGGGTCCGCGACCCGGCGAGGCGCTCGACGACCAGCGCGCTGCGGGCCTCGAGCACGGCCACGTGGACGGTGTGGCCGGTGGCGATCACCAGGTCCTGGAGGTGGGGGAGCGCCGCCTCGCGCAGGGACGTCGGCGGCGCGAGGAGCCCGAGCTGCCAGACCCGCGCGCCGACCTCGTAGCGGCCGTCGGGCCGGCGGCGCAGCAGGCGCGCCCGGCAGAGCTCGCCGACCATCCGGTGCGCGGTGGCGACCGGCAGCGTCGTCCGGCGAGCGATGTGGGCGAGGGTCAGCGTGGGGTGGCGCTCGTCGAACGCGTCGAGCACCGACAACGCCCGGGACGTCGCCGACCGGCCCGGCGCGGTGCGGATCGGAGGGCGCGGCACGGGCGAAAGCTTTCCATGCCACGGAAGACGTGTGTTGCCTCACCCTGCCCGCTGGGTGACGGTCTCGGGGCGTGCTGCGGCGGTGGCCGCCCGGCCCACGGAGCAGGCACGGAGCAGAGGAGCCCTCATGTCCCAGCCGTCCGGTGACCGGTCCTTCCCGCTGCCCTCGCAGATCGACCCCGTCGCGGGCGCCGAGGGCTGGGAGGAGATGTACCCCTACTTCTCCCGCTTCCAGCCCGAGGACGACGGGCGCTTCTGGTTCTACAACTCGATGCACTTCCCCGAGGTCGTCCCGGCCTTCGACGGCATCACCTCGGAGGTGCCCTACACCGCGATCGGGGCGAACACCGCGCGGCTGTTCAGCTTCCCGACGACCATGGGCATCGAGTACCGCATCGTGAACGGCCGCGTGTACATCACGGCCAACCCGGTGACCGACCCCGCGCAGATCGAGGCCCGGCTCGCCGACTTCCAGGAACGCGCCGGGCACTACTACGCGCACTGGGACGAGCTGTACGCCGGCTGGCAGACGCGGATCGAGGCGCTGATCGCGGAGATCGAGGCGGTCGAGGTGCCCCGGCTCGGCGAGCTCGACGACCTCTCGGTGGTGCTGGAATCGCGCGGCTACGCCAGCAACCACCTGCTGCGCGAGAACTTCCACCGCTGCATCGACCTGTACTCGAAGATGTGGCACCACCACACCGAGTTCCTCATGCTCGGCTACGGCGCGTACGTCGTGTTCTTCGAGTTCTGCCAGCAGGCCTTCCCGGAGATGGGCGACCAGACGGTGGCGCGGATGGTCGCCGGCATGGACGTGACGATGTACCGCCCGGACGACGAGCTGAAGAAGCTCGCCGCGCTCGCGGTGGAGCTCGACCTCGCCGACCTGTTCGTCGAGGGCAGCGAGCCCGACAAGGTGCTCAGCGGGCTCGCCGAGCGGGGTGACGCGGGTGCCCGGTGGCTCGCGGCCCTCGAGGAGGCGAAGGACCCGTGGTTCAACGTCTCGGTCGGTGACGGCTTCTACCACCACCACCTGTCGTGGGCCGACGACCTGACCGTCCCGTTCGCGGCGCTGCCGCGCTACGTCGAGCAGATCCGTGCCGGCGAGGACCTCACCCGGCCCACCGAGCGGCTGGCGCAGGAGCGGGAGCGGATCGCCGACGAGTACCGCGCCCTGCTCGGCTCCGAGGACGAGCGCGCCGCGTTCGACCAGATGCTGGGGCTGTGCCGGCAGGTGTTCCCCTACATCGAGTCGCACAAGTTCTACTGCGAGCACTGGTTCACCACGCGGTTCTTCCAGAAGGTCCGCGAGTTCGGCCGCCTGCTCGCCGACCGCGGAGTGCTCGCCGAGGCCGACGACGTCTTCCACCTGCGCCACCTCGAGGTGGAGGAGGCGCTGGTCGACGTCTCGCTGGCCTGGGCGTCGGGCGGGGCCGAGCTCGGCGCGCGGCACTGGCAGCCGATCGTGCGCCGGCGCAAGAAGATCCTCGAGGCGCTCGCGGGCTGGTCGCCGCCGCCCGCGCTCGGCCCGGTGCCGGACTCGCTCAACGACCCCGCGGTCAAGATGCTCTGGGGCATCACCGACGAGACGATCCAGACCTGGCTCGGCGCCGGGGACCTCGACGCGGACTCCGTGCGCGGCTACGCCGCCTCGCCGGGCGTGGTCGAGGGCGTCGCCCACGTGCTGATGAACGTCAACGACATCGGCGCGATCCGCGAGGGCGAGATCCTCGTCTGCCCGGTGACCGCGCCGAGCTGGGGCCCGGTGTTCGGCAAGATCGCCGCCGCCGTCTCCGACATCGGCGGCACGATGTCGCACGCGGCGATCGTGGCCCGCGAGTACGGCATGCCCGCCGTCGTCGGCACCGGCCAGGCCACCGCGAAGATCCGCACCGGTGACCGCGTGCGGGTCGACGGCGACCGCGGCCTCGTCACGGTCCTGCGGGAGACGCCGTGACCCCGCCCGTGCTGCGGTTCGCCGACGTGGGGCGGGACGACGTGTCCGCCGTCGGCGGCAAGGGTGCCGGGCTCGGCGAGCTGCGCCGCGCCGGCATCCGCGTGCCCGACGGCTTCGTGGTCACCACGGCGGCCTTCGGCGCGGCGGTCGCCGCGCTCGACCTCGGGGCCCGGGTGGCGGTCCTCGACCCGGGTGACGCCGCCGCGATCGCCGCCGCCCGCGGCGAGCTGCGCGCGGCGGTGGCGTCGGCGCCGCTGCCGCCCGCGGTGCGCGACGCCGTCGTCGCGAGGTACCGGGAGCTGGCGGCCGCGTGCGGCACCGACGACCTGCCGGTGGCCGTGCGCTCCAGCGCGACCAGCGAGGACAGCGCCGCGGACAGCTTCGCCGGGCTGCAGGACACCTACCTGTGGGTGCGCGGCGCGGACCGGGTGCTCGACGCCGTGCGCCGCTGCTGGGCGAGCCTCTACAGCGTCGAGTCGGTGACCTACCGCCTGCGCCGGGGCATCCCCGAGACCGACCTGGCGATGGCCGTCGTCGTGCAGCAGATGGTGGACGCGCGCAGCTCCGGGGTGATGTTCACCCGCAGCCCGCACACCGGTGACCGGTCGGTGGTCGCGATCGACGCGAGCTGGGGCCTGGGCTCGGCCGTGGTCAGCGGCGAGGTCACCCCCGATGCGTTCGTCGTCAGCAAGGTGACCGGCGAGATCGTCCGGCGGACCGTGGCGACCAAGTCCCGCTGGCACCGGCCCGACCCCGAGGGGAACGGCGTGGTCGAGGACGATGTGCCGGACGACCTGCGCGGCGCGCCGTCGATCAGCGACGAGGAGATCGCGGAGCTGGTCGCCGTCGCGCGCACCGTGGAGGCGCACCACGGTTGCCCCCAGGACATCGAGTGGGCGGTGTCGAGCACGGCCGCACCCGGCGAGGCGATCGTCCTGCTCCAGAGCAGGCCGGAGACGGTGTGGGCGGAGAAGGACGCGGCCGCCGCGCGGGTGGCCACGCCGACGCCCCGGGCGTTCGACCACGTCCTCAACGCCATGAGCGGCAAGCCCCGGTCGGGGGCCTGAGCCGTGGACCTCACCCCGGACGACGTGCGCGACGTCGTGCGCGCGCTGGACTCCAGCGGCCTCGACGAGCTGCACCTGGAGCTGTCCGACCTCACCCTGACCGTGCGCCGGGAGGGCGCGGCGGGCTGGACCGCCGAGCAGCGGGTGCTCCGGGATCCCCGCATCGAGCCCGAGGTCGAGGGCGGCGCCGAGCCCGCGGCCGCCGACGCGCCGGACCGTCCCCGCGCGGACCTGCCCGACGGCACGGTGGCCGTGCACCCGCCGCTGCTGGGCACCTTCTACCGCGCGCCCGCCCCGGGCGCGCCGCCCTTCGTCGAGGTCGGGGACGCGGTGGACGAGGAGACGGTCATCGGCATCGTCGAGACCATGAAGATGATGACGTCGGTGCACGCCGGCGTCCGCGGCACGGTGGCGGAGTTCCGCACGGGCAACGGCGAGTTCGCCGACACCGACGCGGTGCTGCTGGTCGTGGAGCCGGCGGCGACCTCGTGAGGATCCGCCGCCTGCTGGTCGCCAACCGCGGCGAGATCGCCGCCCGCGTGATCCGCACCTGCGCCCGTCTCGGCGTCGAGTCGGTGCTCGCCGCCTCCGACGCCGACCTGGACTCCCTGCCCGCCCGCTGCGCCGACCGTGTGGTCCGCCTCGGCCCGGCGCCGGCCGCGCAGTCCTACCTCGACCCCGCCGCGGTGGTCCGGGCCGCGGTCGCCGTCGGCGCCGACGCGGTGCACCCCGGCTACGGCTTCCTCTCCGAGAACCCGGCGCTCGCCACGGCCTGCACCGAGGCCGGGATCGTGTTCGTCGGCCCGAGCGTGGCGTCCCTGCACGCCGTCGGCGACAAGCTGACCGCGCGGTCGCACGCCGTCGCCGCCGGTCTGCCGGTCGTGCCCGGCGGCGAGGCCGCCGACCTCGCGGCCGCGCAGGCCGTCGCGGCCGAGGTCGGCTATCCGCTGCTGGTCAAGGCCGTCGGCGGGGGCGGCGGGCGCGGCATGAAGCTCGTCCGGTCGGCCGGGGAGCTCCCCGGCACCCTCGCGATGGCCGTCTCCGAGGCGGCCGCGGCGTTCGGCGACGCGCGCGTCTACCTCGAGCGCTACGTCGCCTCCGGGCGCCACGTCGAGGTGCAGGTGCTCGGCGACGGGGTGTCCGCGGTGGCCCTGGGCGACCGCGACTGCTCGGTGCAGCGCCGCTACCAGAAGCTGTTCGAGGAGGCGCCCGCCCCGGCGATCCCCGCCCACGTCCACGCGGAGATGGCCGCCGCCGCGCTCGCGCTGGCGGCCCACCTCGGCTACCGGGGCCTGGGCACGGTCGAGCTCCTCTACGACCGCGACCGGCAGACCTTCTCCTTCCTGGAGATGAACGCCCGCATCCAGGTCGAGCACCCGGTCACCGAGATGGTCACCGGGCTGGACCTCGTCGCCGAGCAGATCGCCGTGGCCGAGGGGCTGCCGCTGCGCCTGCGCCAGGACGACGTCGCCCTCACCGGGCACGCCGTGGAGTGCCGGATCAACGCCGAGGACTGGGCCGACGACTTCCGCCCCGCGCCGGGCCGCATCGACCGCGTGGTCCTGCCCGTCGGGGACGGCCTCCGCGTCGACACGCACGTCCAGGGCGGTTCGGTCGTCCCGCCGCACTACGACTCGCTGCTGGCCAAGCTCGTCGTGCACGGCACCGACCGCGCCGACGCGCTGGCCCGCGCCCGCGCGGCGCTCGAGCTGCTGCGCATCGACGGCGTGGTGACGACGGCGCCGATGCACCGGGCGCTGCTCGACGACGACGAGTTCGCGGCCGGCGGCGTCGACACCGCCTTCTTCGAGCGGTTCCTGGCGGACCGCCGCGCGCCGGCGGGGGTGTCCTGATGGCCGACGTCGGGCTCGTCGACGTCTCGCTGCGCGACGGCAACCAGAGCCTGTGGGGCGCCGCCGGGCTGCGCAGCGCCCACGTGCTGGCGGTGGCGCCGCTCCTCGAGCGGGTCGGCTTCCGGGCGCTGGACTACAGCTCGAGCACCGCCATGGGCATGCTCGTGCGCACCCACCGCGAGGACCCGTGGGCGCTGTTCCGCCGCACCCGCGCGCTGATGCCGCGCACGAAGCTGCAGTTCATCGGTACGGGCTTCCGGTTCATCAGCTGGCAGAACTCCCACCCCGACACCATGGCGCTGGTCTACGACCGGCTCGTCGCCAACGGCATCGACCGTGTCGTGGTCCTCGACCCCATGCACGACATGGACGCCGCCCGGGCCACCGCCCGGCGGCTGAAGAAGGCCGGCGTCGACGAGGTCGTCGGCGCGCTGACCTTCACGATCAGCGCGGTGCACGACGACGCGTTCTACGCCGACATCGCCCGCCAGATGCGCGCGTGCCCCGACATGGACCGTGTCTACGTCAAGGACCCGGCCGGCATCCTCACCGCCGAGCGGGCGCGCACCCTCCTGCCGGCGGTGAAGGCCCAGCTCGGCGACACCGCGCTGGAGCTGCACTCGCACGCCACCATCGGGCTCTCGCCGCTGACCTACGCGATCGCCGCCGAGCTGGGCGTCGAGGTGGTCCAGACCGGCTGCGGTGCGCTGGGCAACGGGTCGTCGCTGCCCGAGGTGCGCCGCACCGTGGCCAACCTGCGCGAGATGGGCCACCGGATCGACATCGACGACCGCGCACTGGGCCTGGCGTGCGACTTCGTCGACCGGCTCGCGGCCGCGGGGGAGCTGCCCGCCGGCCGGCCCCAGGACTTCGACGCCGCGTTCCTGCACCACCAGATCGCCGGCGGCGTGCTGTCCACGACGCGCCGCCAGCTGCGCGAGATCGGGATGGCGGACCGCCTCGACAGCCTGATCTCCGAGGTCGGCCGCGTCCGCGCCGAGCTCGGCCACCCGATCATGGTGACCCCGTTCCCGCAGATGGTGGTCTCGCAGGCGCTGTTCAACGTCATGGGGGAGCGCTGGGCGACCGTGCCCGACCAGGTGATCCGCTACGCGCTGGGCAGCTTCGGCCGGCCCACCACCCCGATCGCCCCGGACGTGCTCGACCGGATCCTCGACCGGCCGCGCGCCCGCGAGCTGCGGGCCGAGCCGCCGGCGCCGTCGCCCGAGGAGCTGCGCCGCCAGTTCGGCACCCGGATCAGCGACGAGGAGCTGCTGCTGCGGGCCCACATGCCCGCCGACCAGGTCGACGCGATGCTCGCCGCGGGCCCGGCGCCGCAGCACCACCAGCCGGCCCTGACGCCCGTGTTCGACCTCGTCCGCGCGCTGGGCGAGCGATCGAGCGTCCACGACCTGGCGATCACCAAGGGCGATCTGCGGCTGTCGGTGCACCGGCGCGGGGGAGGAGCGGGCGATGGATGAGCCCGGTCCCGCCGTCCTCGACCGGCTGCGGGCGGTCCGCGGCTTCGTCCTCGACATGGACGGCACCCTCGTCCTCGGCGACCGCGAGAATCGGGGCATCCGGGCCCTGCCCGGCGCCGTGGAGCTCGTCCGGCTCCTGGCCGACCGGGGCACGCCGTGCTGCGTGTTCACCAACGGCACGGTGAAGACCCCGCAGGAGTGCGCCCACGCGCTGCAGCAGGCCGGCTTCCCGGTGCCCGACGACGCGGTGCTCACCCCGGCCACCGCCGCGGCCGAGGTCTTCGCGAAGCGGGGGCACCGGCGGGTCATGGTGCTCGGCGGCAAGGGCGTCACCGAGCCGCTCGAGGCCGCGGGCATCGAGACGCTCCCGCCGCTGCGCGGGACGACCGCGGACGCCGTCCTCGCGGGCTGGTACCGCCAGGAGCTGACGTTCGAGGCGCTCGAGGCGGCCTGCTTCGCGGTGCTGGAGGGCGCGCGGTTCTACAGCGCGTCGCTCTCGCCCTGGTTCGCCACCGCGGAGGGACGCACGCTCGGGTCGTCGCGGGCGATCAGCGCCGTCGTCCGCGACATCACCCGCGCACGGGTCACCGTCGTCGGCAAGCCGGCGCTGCCGGCGCTGCAGGCCTCGGCGCGGCGTCTCGGCGTCGCGCCCGCGGAGCTGGCGGTGGTGGGCGACGACCCCGGCCTGGAGGTGCCGATGGCGCACCGTGGGCGGGCGCTCGCCGTCGCCGTCCAGACCGGGATCGGCGACGCGGACGCGTTCCGTGACGTGCCCGAGCACCGGCGTCCGCACCTGGACCTGGCGGACGTCGGCACCCTGGCCCGGCTCCTGGCCGGCGACTGACCCCCTCAGGCGTCGAGGGCTCCCGCACGCTCGACGAGCTGCTTGATCGCGGCGAGCGTCTCGTCGACGCCGCCCTGGATGCTGCCGTCGGTGTCCTCGGTGACCCGCTCGGTGTGGAGGTGCACCTCGACCTCGCTGCGGTCGTCGCCGACCGAGCGGACGTCCAGGTCGCCGCGGTAGCCGTTCTCGCCCTCGGAGCCCCAGGCGAGGTGGCGGGTGTCGTCGGTGACCTCGAACCACGCGTTGCCCTCGACCTGCGAGCCGTCGGGCAGGGCGGCGGTGGTGCGGACCTCGTTGCCCTCGCCGGGCTCGGCCGAGGTCATGCGTGCGAAGTACTTCGGGAGGTTGTGCACGTCGGAGAGGAAGGCGAACAGGACGTCGTCGGCAGCGGCGACGGTGGTGGTGCCCGTGAAGTCGGCCATGGTGCCGGTTAGCCGCCCGCGGCCCCGTTCACCACGCCCTGCGACGAACGGTCGTGGGCGAGGCGGCGCCACTCCCGCGGCGTCGTGCCGTACTCGGCGCGGAACCGCCGGGCGAAGACCGTCGGGTCGGTGAAGCACCACCCGTGCGCGATGCGCGCGATGGACCGGTGCGCGAGGCGGGGGTCGGCGAGGTCCTCGCGGACGGCCTCCAGCCGCCGGAGGGTGATCCAGCGGGCGAGGGTCGTCGGCCGGTCCCGCCAGAGGTCGTAGAGGTGGCGGCGGGAGACGGCGTGCGCGGCGGCGATCGTGGCCGGGCTCAGCCCGGGGTCGCGGAGACGCCGGCGGACGTAGCGCTCGACGCACGCGCGGAGGTGCTCGGCGCCCAGGGCGCCGCCGACCTGCTGCTCGGGGTGGGCGGCGCCGATCAGCATCGCGCGCACCAGCTCGATCGTCGCGAGCCCCACGCTGCGGCGGGCCCGCGCGTCCGCGACGTCGGCCTCGGCCGGCAGGAGGTGGAGCACGTGCTGCGCCACCAGCGCGCGCAGCGGGCTGCGGTCGACGAGCGCGGCCGCGGTGCGCAGGGCGTCGACCCCCATGCCGAGCTGGTCGGCCGAGAGGAACAGCTGGGAGAGCGGGGTGTCCGCGCCCGTGCGCAGGCTCATCGCCCGCGTCACGTCGACGACGCCGACGACGTCGTGGGTGGCGCTGCCGCGGGTGGTCCCGGCCTGGGTCAGGTACCACGTCCCCGTCGGCCGGACGGCGAGGGAGATGCCGGCCGGCACCCCGTCGGTGGTCCGCGGCGTGGCCACCTGGTCGTAGGCGAGGCCCGCGAGGTGGACCAGCGCGACGGGACCCAGGTCGTGCCGGGCGATGGCGGCGGTCCGCCCGCGGGGGAGGCGCAGCGCGCCGATCCGGGTCATCGGCGCCAGCGCCGACAGGGTGGCGACGGCCTGGTCGCGGGCGTCCCGCGCCGCCCGGGCGTCGCCGGGGGTCCACGAGGCGATCACAGGCACGGCCGCACTCCGCGTCGTCGACGGATCGGTCCCGAGCGTAGGACCTGCACGCGGGGTCCAGAACCCTGCACCGTGGCGACATCGGCGGCCGTGATCCGGTGCCAGGTTCCGGGGGACCGTCCGCAACAGGAGGATTCGCGCCGATGACGCACGCTGCCCGCCCCGCCCCCGACACGATCGTGCTGGTCCACGGCTTCTGGGTGACGCCCCGCTCGTGGGAGCAGTGGATCGCCCGCTACGAGGCCCAGGGCTACCGGGTGATCACCCCGGCCTACCCCGGCTTCGAGGTGGAGGTCGAGTCCCTCAACGCCGACCCGGCCCCGGTCGAGGCGCTCACGACGGCCGGGATCGTCGAGCACCTCGAGGCGATCGTGCGCGAGATCCCCTCGCCGCCGATCATCATCGGGCACTCCGCGGGCGGCGCGTTCACCCAGATCCTGCTCGACCACGGCTTCGGCGCCGCGGGCGTCGCGCTGAACTCGGCGCCCACCGAGGGCGTGCCGATCATCCCGCTCTCGCAGGCCAGGGCGACGTTCCCGGTGCTGAAGAACCCGGCCAACCGCCACCGGGCGATCCGCTACGACTTCGAGCACTGGAACTACGCGTTCACCAACACCTTCCCGGAGGCGGAGGCCCGGGCACTGTACGAGCGCTACGCCGTGCCGGTGTCCGGCGGCATCATCTTCGAGAGCGCGCTGGCCAACCTCACCCCGGGCCACCAGGGCACGTGGGTGAACTACCACAACGCGGACCGGGTGCCGCTGCTGTTCGTCGCCGGCAGCGAGGACAACATCATGCCGCCGAAGATCCAGTGGTCGAACGCCGCGCACTACAAGGGCGAGGACACGATCACCGAGGTGGTCGAGTTCGGCGGCAAGCCCCACCTGCTGCCCGCCGCCCCGGGCTGGGAGGAGATCGCCGACTACGTCCTGGCGTGGGCCGTGCGTCACGCGACGGCCCCGCCGGCGGTCGTCCCGCGGGCCACGGAGCCGGCGACGCCCGTGACCGTCTGACCTGACGTGACTTGACCACCAGCGCCGCGCCCCGAACGCTCGTCGTGTGAGCCCGGATGCCGTGACGAGCGCGGCCACCGTCGCCGAGGTGCACGTCGTCGAGCCCGGCTCGACCAGCGTCCTGCGCTTCGGGGACGGCGACGGGCGCGTCCGGGCGGCGCGCGGGGCGGTGCTCGTCGACCTGGCGACCCCCTGCGCCGCCCGCTGGCCCGCCGACGGCGTCCCCGCCTTCCGGGTCGGCGTCGACGAGCTCGCCGTGCCCCGGGGCACCGCCCGTGCCGCGTCCCGCACGATCCGCTCGAGCGCGCTCTACCCCCTGGTGCGGGACCACCTCCTCGTGGTGGCCGCGCGCGCCGCGGCGCTGGCCGACGGCGCCGCGGTGGCGCTGGGCGCCGCGGCGGTGCAGCTCGTGCGCGCG
>CADCTH010000629.1 GCA_902805495.1 uncultured Actinomycetospora sp. | reverse complement strand
GGGCGCCGGGCGCGAACGCGGCGCGGGCGGCGCTGGCGCGGGCCGGGCGTCTCGGCCGCGTCTACGCCGCCGGCGTCCGCGCCGGTCACCGCCTGGTCTACGGAGCGGCCGACGAGCGGGACAGGGTCCTGGCGGGCAGGTAGTCGCCGATGAGCTCGCGGTGCCACCAGGCGCCGGTCGCGCGCCGTTCGGCGCGCGTCGTGAAGCGGTAGCGGTAGAGCCGCGCGCGCACCCACGCCGGGCGCTCGCCGTCGACCGGGTCGTGGCGCAGCAGCCGCAGGGTGGGGCGGTCGGCCTCGAGCAGGCGGTCGAGCAGGGTCGGCAGCCAGCTCCGGGCCATGCGCGGGGCGAGCGGCGCGAACCACATCAGCCAGTCCAGGCGGCGGTGGTAGGGCGCGGTCTGGGGCGGGCGGCGGTACGGATCGCCGGGCTTGGAGCGGAACTCGTACTCGCGCCACGTCGCCCCGTCAGCGCTGTCGGCGCCGTCGGGGTCGTCGGTGCCCTCCAGGACGACCTCCTCGCGGTCGCGCGTGATCGAGCCGAAGGCGCCGTAGCTGTTGCCCAGGTGCACCGGCGTGATGCCGGCGTTCATCAGCTGGCGCCCGCTGGCCATGTTGAGCACCGGCCACACCGACAGGCCGATCATCAGGGCGGTCACGGCGAGGACGACGACGGCGAACCACACGGGGATCGGGGCCTGCTCGGGCAGCGGGATCGGCAGGAGCAGGCGCAGGCGGGCGTCGTCGATCGCGGCGAAGGCGAGCGTGATCGTCAGGAGGTTGAGCCAGGCGAAGTTGCCGCTCCCGACGAGCCAGCCCTGCGTGACGATCACGACCACGGCGGCGACCGACGCGACGGGCTGGGGGAGGAACAGCAGGAACGGGACGACGAGCTGGGTGACGTGGTTGGCGAGCACCTCGACGCGGTGCAGCGGGCGGGGCAGGCGGTGGAACCACCAGCTCGTCGGGCTGGGCAGCGGCTGGGTCTCGTGGTGGTACTCGAGGCAGGTGAGGTCGCGCCAGCAGGAGTCGCCGCGCATCTTGATCAGGCCGGCGCCGAGCTCGACGCGGAAGAGCAGCCAGACCAGCAGCCAGAGGATCGGCACGGGCGGGGCGACGTCGGCCGGTCCGAGGAACGTGACGAGGAAGCCCGCCTCGAGCAGCAGCGACTCCCAGCCGAAGCCGTACCAGACCTGGCCGACGGTGACGATCGACAGGTACAGCACCCAGAGCAGGGCCCAGAGCGCGATGCCGGCGCCAAGCGGGAGCACGTCGGTGGCGCCGGCGAGCGCGGCGAGGGCGAGCACGAGGCCCGTGCCGGCGACGACGCGGAAGACGGTGTCGGAGTAGCGCAGGTGGAACAGGCTCGGGTGGCGGCGGAACGTCGTGCGCGCGAGGAAGCGGGGGATCGGGGTCAGGCCGCGCTCGCCCAGCAGCGGGCGGAACTGTGCCAGCGCGACGGTGAACGCGATGACGTAGACCAGCGCGACGAGGTGCTGGACGACCCAGCGGGCGGTCGCGTAGTCGGGCGCGGCGAGCCAGTCGAGCACGGGGCCTCCCTCGAACACGGAGGGACGGCGAATACCCGCTGGGCCACCCGGACGATGCCTGTGCCCGGCGCGCTCTTGATCGAAGGAGCTTTTCGGACACTGAACGTCAGCGACGCCACTTCGCTGACTCAGGCCAACGCGGCCGCGACGATCGCGTCGGTGTCGAGGTGGTGGTGCGCCCAGGCGTCGGCGAGGTCGGAGGAGCGGCCGAAGTCGGTGACGCCCAGGTGTGCGGCGCGCACCGAGTGGATGCCCGCGAGGAACGCGAGCGTGTGCGGGTGGCCGTCGAGCACCGTGACCAGGCGGGCGGCCCGGTCGGCGGGGAAGGCGGCGTCGAGGATCCACGTCGGGTGCTCGGCGTCGGCGCCGGTCGCCCCGGAGCGGGCGCGCAGGGCGCGGAAGAGCCGGTCGGGGCTGGTGACGACCACGACGTCGGCGGCCACCGCCTGCGCGGCCAGCCGCTCGCCCGCCGCGAGGGCCTGCCCGACCAGCGGGCCCATCGCCGCGATCGTCACCTGCGGGGTGCCGGTGGCCCGGCGCAGCAGGTAGGCGCCGGCGGTGACCTCGCGGCGGCGCCGGGCCCGGGCCGCGGGGTCGGACGGGACGGCGGCGAGGCTCTGGTCGACGGGGACGGTCGACAGGCGCAGGTAGGTCGACGAGCCCCCGGGACGGCCCAGGCGCGCGAGCCCGTCGAGCAGGCACCAGCCCACCTCGACGCCGAACGCCGGCTCGAACGCGACGCAGCCCGGCTGCTCGAGCCCGATCGACGGCGTGGTGATCGACTGGTGCGCGCCGCCCTCCGGCGCCAGCGACACCCCCGACGGCGTGCCGACGAGGATGGACTGCCCGCCCGCGTACATCCCGAAAGCCCAGGGCTCGAGCGCGCGGGCGACGAACGGGTCGTAGAGCACGCCGATCGGCAGCAGCGGCTCGCCCCACCGCGACCACGTCGCGCCGAGCTCGCCGAGCAGGCCGACGAGGTTGGTCTCGGCGATGCCCAGCTCGATGTGCTGGCCGCTGGGCAGCTCGTGCCAGTGCAGGATCGTCTCGGCGTCGTCGGCGAACCAGTCGCGCCGCTCGTGCGGCGACCACGAGCCGACCTTGTTGAGCCAGCCGCCGAGGTTGGTCGACGACGTGACGTCGGGGCTCACCGTGACGACGCGGCGGGCGGCCTCGGGCGCCGAGCGGGTTAGGTCGAGCAGCGCGCGACCCAGCGCCTGCTGGGTGTGACCGGTGCCGGTGGGCGTGCGGTCGAGGTCGTCGGGCATCGCCGGCGGCTCGGCGGGCGGCGCGGGCGAGCGGCGCAGGCGCGCGGCGGTCTCGCGGCACAGCGCGGCGGCTGCGGAGTCGTCGGGCAGCGGCGCCCAGGGGTCGTCGAGGTCGGTGCCGAGGCCGGTGGCCAGCGCCCGCATCTGGGTCTCGGTGAGCAGGTTGGAGTGGTTCTGCGGGTGGCCCTGGCTCGCGAGGCCGTGGCCCTTGACGGTGTAGGCGAAGATCACCGTCGGACGGGTGTCGTCGATCGCGTCGTAGGCGTCGGCCAGCGCGCCGAGGTCGTGCCCGCCGAGGTTGCGGATCGCGGCGTGGACGACGCCGTCGTCGACCTCGCGCAGCAGCCGCGCGATCGCGTCGGCGTCGGCGCCGTCGCCGGGCAGGCGCTCGCGCAGCTGCAGCGGGGTGCAGCGCAGCAGCCGCTGGTACTCGGGGTTGGTCATCTCGTCGATGCGCCGGCGCAGCGCGTCGCCGCCCGGCTTCGCGTACAGCTCGGCGAGCAGCCGCCCGTACTTGACGGTGATGACCTGCCAGCCCGCCGCCGTGAACAGCCCGTGCAGGCGGGTGGCGGAGATGTCGGGGACCACGCGGTCGAGGCTCTGGCGGTTGAAGTCGATGATCCAGCACACCTCGCCGAGCTCGCGGACCATCGGGTCGAGCACGGCCTCCCACACCGCGCCCTCGTCGAGCTCCGCGTCGCCGACCAGCGAGAACTGCCGCCCCGCGCCGGCGCGGCCCGACAGCCCCTCGGCGTAGCGGCGCGCGATCGTGCCCCAGATCGGTGCCGTCGCCCCGATGCCCACCGAGCCCGTGGAGTAGTCGACGGGGTCCGGGTCCTTCGACCGCGACGGGTATGACTGCAGGCCGCCGGCCGCGCGCAGCGTCTCGAGGTACGGCGCGTCGAGCTCGCCGAGCAGGTGGTTGATCGCGTGCAGCACGGGCGAGGCGTGCGGCTTGACCGAGACGCGGTCCTCGGGGCGCAGCGTGCGGAACCACAGCGCCGTCATGATCGAGACGATCGACGCCGACGACGCCTGGTGCCCGCCGACCTTGAGCCCGCCGGGGTTCGGGCGCACGCGGTTGGCGTGGTCGACGATCGCCGTCGCGAGCCAGAGCACCCGGTCCTCCACGGCCCGCAGGGCCTCCTGCTCCGCGGCGCGGTCGGGGTGCGACGGTGCGGGACGCGTGGACGTCATCGGTGGCCTCCGGGTGTCACATCGACCCGGGAAGCCTTCGTCATGGGCCCGGACTGCGCAAGCGGTGCCACGGCGGATGAGCACTATGCTCGGCGCGGCGGTGCCGACGGCGGTGGGGAGTGAGCAGGATGGAACCCGTCGACGCGATCGACGCCCGGCTGCTCGAGGCGCTCGGCGAGGAGCCGCGCGCCACGGTCGTCGCGCTGGCCGAGCGGCTGGGGCTCGCGCGCAACACCGTCCAGGCGCGGCTCACCCGGCTCGAGACCCGCGGCGTGCTCGGCGACCCCGCCCGCCGGATCGACCCGGCCGCCCTGGGCCACCCCCTGCGGGCCTACGTCACCACGCGCGTCGACCAGCGCCGCCTCGACGAGGTGACCGCGGCGCTGGCGCGCATCCCGGAGGTCGTCGAGGTCGTGGGGCTCGCGGGCGACGACGACCTGCTGGTCCAGGTCGTGGCCCGGGACGCCGACGCGCTCTACACGATCGCGGGCAGCCTGCTCGCCGTCCCGGGCGTCGAGCGCACCTCCACCGCGCTGGTCATGCGCCAGCTCGTCCCGTTCCGCCTGGCGCCGCTGCTCGAGCGGTGCGCGG
>CADCTH010000628.1 GCA_902805495.1 uncultured Actinomycetospora sp. | reverse complement strand
TCCCCGACCCCGAGCTGCGGTGGAACGCCGAGCGGGGCTCCTACGACTTCGGCGCGATCGACTGGGACGAGTTCACCGCGGTGGTCAAGGGCGCCGGGCCGCTGTGGCAGCGCAGCCGACGCCGGGTGCACGGTCGCGTGCTGCTGGTGGGGGACGCCGCGGGCTACGTCGACGCCCTGACCGGCGAGGGGCTGGCGCTCGCGTTCGCCCAGGCCGGGGCCGCGGTGCGGGCGATCACCGACGGCGCGGCGCCCCGTTACGAGCGCGACTGGGTGCGCCTGACCCGGCGCTACCGCTGGCTCACCGGTGCCCTGCTCCTGGGCACCCGGCCACGCCCGGCCCGCCGGGCACTGGTGCCGCTCGCCCGGCTGCTGCCCCCGGTCTTCGACGGCGCCGTCAACGGGCTGGCCCGCCCGGTCGACGCGGCCTGACCCACACGCTCGGCGGTTGCGTCGGTCTGCCGGCGTGGTGCACCATCCCAACCGAACGAACATTCGGGCGGAAGGACGGCGATGGCCGACGAGACCACGCGACTCGCGACCGCGGCGGCCCCTGACGGGACCACCGACGTCCCCGAGCACCTCCGGCGCGAGCTCGAGGAGGCGTTCGAGCGCACCGTCGGCGGCGAGGGCCGCGTCGAGCCCCGCGACTGGATGCCCGAGGGCTACCGCAGGACGCTGATCCGCCAGGTGGCCCAGCACGCGCACTCGGAGATCATCGGCATGCAGCCCGAGGGCAACTGGATCCTGCGCGCCCCGAGCCTGCGGCGGAAGGCCATCCTGCTGGCCAAGGTGCAGGACGAGGCCGGGCACGGGCTCTACCTCTACTCGGCCACCGAGACGCTCGGCGTCGACCGCGGCGAGCTCACCGAGAAGCTGATCAGCAGCAAGCAGAAGTACTCGTCGATCTTCAACTACCCGACGCTGACCTTCGCCGACATCGGCGTCATCGGCTGGCTCGTCGACGGCGCCGCGATCTGCAACCAGGTGCCGCTGTGCCGCTCCAGCTACGGCCCCTACGCGCGGGCCATGGTGCGCATCTGCAAGGAGGAGTCGTTCCACCAGCGCCAGGGCTTCGAGCTGCTGCGCACGCTGATGGCCGGCACCGAGGCGCAGCGCGCGATGGTCCAGGACGCGGTCGACCGCTGGTGGTGGCCCTCGCTGATGATGTTCGGGCCCGCCGACGGCGACTCGCCCAACACCCAGCAGTCGATGGCCTGGCGGATCAAGCGCCACACCAACGACGAGCTGCGCCAGCGCTACGTCGACATGTCGGTGCCGCAGGCCGAGGCGCTCGGCGTGACGTTCCCCGACCCCGAGCTGCGGTGGAACGCCGAGCGGGGCTCCTACGACTTCGGCGCGATCGACTGGGACGAGTTCACCGCGGTGGTCAAGGGCGCCGGGCCGTGCAACGCCCAGCGCCTGGCGCACCGGCGCGCGGCCCACGAGAACGGTCAGTGGGTGCGCGACGCGGCGTCGGCGTACGCCGCCAAGCAGGAGGCCCGGCGCCGCGAGGGGGTGGCGGCGTGAGCATGTCCGACGACGTCACCGCGCACGTCGAGGGTGAGCCCCACTTCGACGGCGCACCGAAGGCCCGCTGGCCCCTCTACGAGGTGTTCGTCCGCGGCAAGCGGGGGCTCAACCACGTGCACGTCGGCTCGCTGCACGCCCCCGACGACACGATGGCCCTGCACAACGCCCGCAACCTCTACACGCGGCGCAACGAGGGCGTGAGCATCTGGGTGGTCCGCGGCGACGCCATCACGGCGTCGAGCCCGGACGAGAAGGACCCGTTCTTCGCGCCCGCCGGCGACAAGGTCTACCGGCACCCCACGTTCTACGACATCCCCGACTCCGTCCCGCACCTGTAGCGAGGGAGACCCCCGATGGGCGGCCCCGACAGCGACAGCGCCTACCAGGCCCTGGCCGAGACCCTCGACGGTGACGACGGCCGCTGGGCCTTCGGCGCCGGCTTCGACGCCGGCACCGCCGAGATCGACGCACCCGCGCCCGAGGGGGTCGACCGCGACGACCTCGCCACCTACTGCCTCATGCTCGCCGACGACGCGCTCGTCGCGAGCCAGCGCCTGGCCGAGTGGACCACCCACGCCCCGGAGCTGGAGGAGGAGGTCGCGCTGGCCAACATCGCGCTCGACCTGCTCGGCCAGGCCCGCGTGCTGCTCTCCCGCGCCGGGCACCTCGGGGCGGCGGAGCCGTTCCGCGTGGGGCCGCAGGACGACGAGGACGTGCTGGCGTACTTCCGCGACGAGCGCGCCTTCCGCAACGTCGTGCTCGCCGAGGCCGACCTGGGCGACTTCGGCCGCACGATGGCCTGGATGCTCGTGTACTCGTCGTGGCGCCTCGCGCTGATGACGCGGCTCGTGGCCTCGCGCGACGTCGTGCTCGCCGCGGTGGCCGACAAGGCCGTCAAGGAGCTCGCCTACCAGCGGCAGTACGCCGCGCAGTGGGTCGTGCGCCTCGGCGACGGCACCGAGCACTCCCACGCGCGCATGCAGGCCGGGCTCGACGGGGTGTGGCCGTTCGTCGAGGAGCTGTTCGCCGTCCACCCCGTCGAGGCGCGCCTGGTCGAGGCCGGCGTCGCCGTCGACCCCGCGGAGCTGCGCGCCGAGCTCGACGCCGTGCTCGACCAGGTCCTGCCACCCGCGGGGCTGACCCGCCCCGAGCGCCCGGCCGTCGGGCTCGTCGCCGGGCGCGGGGGCCGGGACGGCATCCACACCGAGGCGCTGGGGCCGGTGCTCGCGATGATGCAGTCCCTCGCTCGCGCCCACCCGGAGGCGACGTGGTGACCAGCACCGACGTGGCCGTGTGGGACGTCGCCGCCCAGGTCACCGACCCCGAGATGCCGATGCTGACCCTCGCCGACCTCGGCGTGCTGCGCGGCGCGGAGACCCGCGACGACGGCACCGTCGTCGTGACGATCACGCCCACCTACTCGGGCTGTCCCGCCCTCGACGAGATGCGCTCGGACCTCCGGCACCGGCTGCAGGACGCCGGGCACGCGCGGGTCGAGGTGCGCACCAGCTTCAGCCCGCCCTGGACCACCGACTTCATCAGCGACGACGGCCGCCGCAAGCTCGCCGAGGCCGGCATCGCGCCGCCCGCGCACGTCGGGCCGCGGGCCGCGGGGCCGGTGCCCCTGACGCTGGACCCGCCCGAGCGCGTCGTCGCCTGCCCGCAGTGCGGCTCGCCCGACACCGAGATCGTCTCCCGGTTCGGCCCCACCGCGTGCACCGCGCTGCGCCGCTGCCGCGCGTGCGCCGAGCCGTTCGAGCACGTCAAGGAGATCTGATGACCGCCGCTGCCACCGTGCGCGGGACCGGCTTCACCACCCTGCGCGTCGGCCACGTCGAGCGCCTCACCGACGACGCCGTCGCGGTGACCTTCGACGTCCCCGACGACCTCGCAGAGGTCTACCGCTTCCGCGCCGGCCAGTACCTGACGCTGCGCCTGGGTGGGCGGGGCGAGGGCGCAGCGGAGGAGCGCCGGTCGTACTCGATCTGCGCGCCCGAGGGCGCCGCGCCGCGGATCGGGGTGCGCCGGGTCGACACCGGGCTGTTCTCGGAATGGCTCGTCGACCGGCTCGCGGTCGGCGACGAGCTCGAGGTCGGCCCGCCGGAGGGCCGCTTCACCCCGTCCACCGCCGCCGGGGAGCACGGTGCACACCACGCGCTGATCGCCGCCGGCTCCGGCATCACCCCGGTGCTCTCGATCGCCGCGACCGTCCTGGGCGCGCACCCGGACAACCACGTCACCCTGCTCTACGGCAACCGGCGCACCGACACGGTGATGTTCGCCGAGGACCTGGCCGACCTCAAGGACCGCTACCGCCACCGGCTCCAGCTCGACCACGTGCTCTCCCGCGAGCCGATGGAGGCCGAGATCTTCGGCGGCCGGCTCGACGCGGAGAAGCTGCGCACGCTCCTCGGCGCCCTGGTGCCGGTGCCCGACGTCGACCACTGGTGGCTGTGCGGCCCGTTCGGCATGGTCACCGACGCGCGCGAGGTGCTCGGCGAGCTCGGCGTGCCCCGCGAGCGGGTCCACCAGGAGTTGTTCTACGTGGACGCGCCGCCGCCGGAGCCCGTGCGGCACGACGACGCGTCGGACGACGGCGAGGGCAGGGTGGGCACAGCCGGGACCGTGATCCTCAACGGCCGCACCACGGCGATCACCCTGCCCCGCGACGTGTCGGTGCTCGACGCCGCGCAGAAGGTCCGCTCCGACCTGCCGTTCGCCTGCAAGGGCGGGGTGTGCGGCACCTGCCGCGCCCAGATCACCGAGGGCGAGGTGCGGATGGTCCGCAACTTCGCGCTCGAGCAGGACGAGGTCGACGCCGGCTTCGTGCTCACCTGCCAGTCGATGCCCGTCTCCGAAACTCTGGTCGTCGACTACGACACCTGAGTCCCCCGTCCCCGCGAGGAAGCGCCCGACGATGACCGCAGTGCTCCAGAGCCACGTCCAGGGCCGCTGGCAGGCCTCCACCGGCGAGGGGCGGCCGATGTTCGACGCCGTCACCGGCGACGAGGTCGGCCGGCTCGCCACCGACGGCATCGACATGGCCGCGGTCGCGGCGTACGGGCGGCGCACCGGCGGGCCCGCGCTGCGCGAGCTGTCGTTCCACCAGCGGGCGTCGCTGCTCAAGGCCCTCGCGGGACACCTGCGCGAGCACCGCGAGGAGCTCTACGCCGTGTCGGCGCGCACCGGCGCGACGCTCGGGGACTCCAAGTTCGACGTCGACGGTGGCATCGGCGTCCTGCAGGCCTACGCGTCGAAGGGCAAGCGCGAGCTGCCCGCCGGCTCGGTGCTCGTCGAGGGCGACGTGGAGCCGCTCGGTCGCACCGGGGTGTTCCTCGGCCAGCACGTCCTGACCCCGCTGCACGGCGTCGCGGTGCAGGTCAACGCCTACAACTTCCCGTGCTGGGGCCCGCTGGAGAAGCTCGCCCCGGCGTTCCTGGCCGGCGTGCCGACGATCATCAAGCCGGCGACGCCGACCGCGTTCCTCACCGCCGAACTGGTGCGGCTGATCGTCGAGTCGGAGCTGCTGCCCGAGGGTGCGGTGCAGTTCCTGGCCGGCGCCCTCCAGAACTCCGGGGGCGACCTGTTCGACCACCTCACCGAGCAGGACCTCGTCTCGTTCACCGGCTCGGCGTCCACCGCGGCGCGCCTGCGCACCCACCCGACGCTCACGGCGCGCTCGGTGCGCTTCACCGCCGAGGCCGACTCGCTGAACTGCTCGATCCTCGGCCCGGACGCGACGCCGGGCACCACCGAGTTCGACCTCTACGTCCAGCAGCTCGCGACCGAGATGACGGTCAAGGCGGGCCAGAAGTGCACCGCGATCCGCCGGGCGTTCGTGCCGTCGGCGCAGGTCGACGCGGTGGTCGAGGCCGTGACCGCGCGGCTGGCGACGGTCACGATCGGCAACCCGGCCAACCCCGACGTGCGGATGGGGGCGCTGGCGGGCACCGAGCAGCGCGAGGAGGTGCGCCGCTCGCTGAAGGCGCTGACCGACGCCGGGCGCGTGGTGTTCGGCGACCCCGACCACGTCGAGGTGGTCGACGCCGACGCCGAGCGGGGCGCGTTACTGTCCCCGGTGCTGCTCACCGGCGATCCCGACACCGCCGCGTTCCACGAGGTCGAGGCCTTCGGCCCCGTGTCCACCGTGCTGCCCTACGACTCCGTCGACCAGGTCGTCGGGCTCGCCGCCCGCGGCCAGGGCTCGCTGGTGGGCTCCGTCGTCACCGCCGACCCGGACGTCGCCCGCACCGTCGTCCTCGGCGCCGCGCCGTGGCACGGCCGGGTGCTGGTGCTCGACGCCACCGCGGCGCCCGAGTCGACGGGCCACGGCTCGCCGATGCCCCAGCTCGTGCACGGCGGTCCCGGCCGTGCCGGCGGGGGCGAGGAGATGGGCGGCATCCGCGGGGTGGCCCACCACATGCAGCGCACCGCCGTGCAGGGCAGCCCGGCCATGCTCACCGCGATCACCGGGCGCTGGGTGCGCGGCAGCGAGCGAACCGTCACCGACGTCCACCCGTTCCGCAAGCACCTCGAGGAGCTGCGCATCGGCGACACCGTCGTCGGCGGCCCGCGGCGGGTGACCCAGTCCGACGTGGAGCAGTTCGCCGAGTTCACCGGCGACACCTTCTACGCCCACATGGACGCCGCGGCCGCGGCCGCCAACACGTTCTTCGGCGAGCGCGTGGCCCACGGCTACCTGGTGGTCTCGTTCGCCGCCGGGCTGTTCGTCGACCCGGCACCCGGGCCGGTGCTGGCCAACTTCGGCGTGGACTCCCTGCGGTTCCTCACGCCGGTGAAGTTCGGCGACGAGCTGACGATCACCCTGACCGCCAAGCAGATCACCCCGCGCGACACCGCCGACTACGGCGAGGTCCGCTGGGACGCCGACGTCACCAACGCCGCCGGCGAGTCGGTGGCGCGCTACGACGTGCTGACCCTCGTCGCGAAGCAGGCCTCGTGACGATCGCCGACGCGGTCCGGCGGATGTGGGACGACGACGCGGCGTCCCGCAAGCTGGGCATGGTGCTGCACGAGGCCGTCGACGGGCGGGCGCGCCTGACGATGCGGGTGAGCTCGGAGATGGTCAACGGGCACGGCATGTGCCACGGCGGCTACCTCTTCATGCTCGCCGACTCGGCGTTCGCGTGTGCCTGCAACAGCCCCGGCCCGGTGACGGTGGCCGCGGCCGCCGACATCGTGTTCGTCGCCTCCGCCCGCGAGGGCGACGAGCTCGAGGCCCTGGCCACCGAGCGCACCCGGTTCGGGCGCAGCGGCGTCTACGACATCACCGTCGCCCGGCCCGCCGACGGGCAGGTGATCGCCGAGTTCCGGGGCCGGAGCCGGACGATCGAGCGCGGCTGACGGCGTGGTCAGGCCTTCGCGCTGACGATCTGGACGAGGTTGCCGCAGGTGTCGTCGAGGACCGCGACCATCACCGGGCCGCCGTCGGTGGGCGGCTGCGTGAACACGACGCCCTTCTCGGTCAGGCGGCGGTACTCGGCCTCGACGTCGTCGACCTCGAACTGGACGAGCGGGATGCCGTCCTCGACCAGCGCGTCCCGGTAGGGCTTCACCGCCGGGTGCCCGGCCGGCTCGAGCAGCAGCTCGGGGCCGTCGGGGTCCTCGGGCGAGACGACGGTGAGCCAGGAGGCGTCGCCCAGCGGGATGTCGTGCCGGACGGTGAAGCCCAGCACGTCGGTGTAGAACGCCAGCGCGGCGCGCTGGTCGTCGACGAAGATGCTGGTCAGTCGGATCTTCACGGGTCGTCCTCCGCGGGGGTGGGCCAGCGCCGGGCGATCTCGGCGAGTGGCGAGCGGTCGAAGTGGTGGAACTTGGAGCGGCCCCGTCGCTCGGTGACCACCAGGCCGGCCTCCTCGAGCACCGCGAGGTGCTGCGAGACCGCCTGCCGGGTGGAGGTGCGCCGGTGCCGGGTCAGCAGGACGGCGCAGATCTCGAACAGGGTCTGACCGTCGCGGGCGGCGAGCTCGTCGAGGATGAGACGCCGTGTCTCGTCGTCGAGGGCCCGGTAGACGTCCGCCACGCGGACCAGGATAGGCAAGTAATGGCTTGCGTATCAAGGGTCCAGTCGGCGGCCCTGCTCCACCACCAGGCGGTCGAACCGCGCCGGGCCGACGATCGTCAGCGCGCGGGCGGGGTGGTCGCCGACGACCTCGAAGCCGTGCACCACGTCGCGGGGCAGGAAGATGAACGCCCCCGCGGACGCCGTCCAGCGCTCGTCGCCGCAGAACCCGCGCAGCTCGCCATCGAGGACGTAGAACATCTCGTCCTCACCCTCGTGGGTGTGCGCGGGCACGGTCAGCCCGGCGGGTGCCGACTGCTCCATCACCCCCACGCGGCCCTCGGTGTCCGCACCGCTGGCCTTCACCGTGAACGTCGTGCCGTCGAACTCGTAGCGCTCGCCCTCGCCCACGGGGCGCACGAAGAAGCTCATGGGTCCTCCCTCAGCGTCCGGTGAAGCGGGGTTCCCGCTTGGCGAAGAAGGCGGCGACGCCCTCGGCCCGGTCCTCGCTCGCCGCGACCCGGGCGACCGCCTCGTCCGTGGCCGCCCATCCCCGCGCGTCGGCGTCGACCACCGCGTCCTCGACCGCGCGCAGGGCGGCCTGCACGGCGACGGGGGAGTGCTGGGCGATGCGGGCGGCGAGGGCGAGGGCGCGGTCCTCGGCGCCGCCGGTGTCGACCAGCTCGGTGACCAGCCCCAGCTCCTGGCACCGGTCGGCCCCGAGCGGGTCGCCGGTGAGCAGCATCTGGCGCGCCACCATCGGCGGCAGGGCGCGGGGCCCGCGGAACAGCGCGCCGCAGTTGGCGACGAGCCCGAGCCCGACCTCGGGCAGGGCGAAGCGCGCGGTCCGCGCCGCGACGACGAGGTCGCAGGCCAGCGCGAGCTCGAAGCCGCCGCCGTAGGCGATGCCCTCGACGGCCGCGATCAGCGGGGTGGTCCGCCGGCGCCCGACGACGCCGTAGTTGCCGCCACGGGGGGTGGGGGCGCCCGGGCCGACCGCGATGTCGGTGCCCGCGGAGAACGAGCGGCGGCCGCCCGCGAGGACCCCGCACCGCAGCTCCGGGTCGTCGTCGAGGGTGTCCAGCGCGGCGTCGAGCGCGCGGGTCATGGCGACGTCGAGGGCGTTGTGCCGGTCGTCGCGCTGCATCCGCAGCAGCAGGACGTGGCCGCGGCGCTCGACGTGCAGGCGCGCGGCGACCTCCTCGGCGGAGGGCTCGGGGGGCTCGGGCCAGAGCGCGGTCGACACGGGGGCATCCTCGCGCCCCGCCCGCACGACGTGACGGGCGCCCGGGACCCGCCTGGGACAGTGGCCCCGATGTCGACCCCGGCCCTCGTCCTCGACCTGCTGGGGACGTTCGCGTTCGCCCTCAACGGCGCGCTCACCGCGGTGCGCGCGGCGCGCCTGGACATCGTCGGCGTGGTGACGCTGGGCATGATCACCGCACTGGGCGGCGGCATCCTGCGCGACGTGCTGCTCGGGGCGCTGCCGCCGGCGACGTTCAGCGACTGGCGCTACCTCGCGGTCGCCACGGCCGGGGGCCTCGTCGCGTTCGCCGCGACCCGCCAGCTCGAGCGCCTGGCGATGCCGATCACGGTGCTCGACGCCCTCGGCCTGTCGCTGTTCGCGGTGACCGGGGCGGGCCGGGCGCTCGACCTGGGCGCGGGCGTCGGGCAGGCGATCCTGCTGGGCGGGATCACCGCGGTCGGCGGCGGCACGATCCGCGACGTGCTCGTGCGCCGGGTCCCGACCGTCCTGAGCAGCGAGCTCTACGCGATCCCGGCGCTGCTCGGGGCGGTGGTGGTGGTCGTGCCCGACCGGCTGGGCGTCGGCGGCCTCGGGTGGACGCTCGCGGGCGCCGCCCTCGCCCTGACCGTGCGCCTCGTCGGCGTCGGCTTCCACCTCGACGCCCCGCGGCCGCCCGGCGTGGGGCCGGCGGACTGAGCGATCAGCCGGGCTCCGGGGCCGGCGGCACCCCGAGGTACCCGGCGAGCAGGGTCGCCAGGTCCTGCGCGGCCTCCGGGGTCAGCAGGGCGGCGAGGTCCCGGTCGGCGCGGTCGAACGCGCGCAGGGCCCCGTCGAGCAGCTGCTCGCCGCGCGGGGTGATCGTCAGCGTCACCGCCCGCCCGCGCCCGCCGCCGTCCCGCTGCACCGCGCCGGCGTCCTCCAGCGCGGTGAGCGTGGCCTGCATGCTCTGGACGGTGATCCCGGCCCGCCGCGCGAGCTCGCTGTAGGACAGGCCCGGCTGACGGCGGAGGTGCCCGAGCGCCGAGACGTGGCGCACGGTGATGCCGTCGGCGCGCAGCTCGTCCTCGACCCGCTCACGGATCCGCCGCCCCGCCGCCATGAGCAGGAACGCCAGGTTCACCGACGACCTCCTTGAGTTGCGGCCCCACCGTAGCTAGTTTCAGTGCGACTGAAACCGGAGGAGATCGATGAGCGCGCTCCTGCTCTCCCTGCACGTCGTCGCCGCCATCGTCGCGATCGGCCCGATCTGCGTCGCCGCGAGCATGTTCCCCGCCGAGGCCCGTCGTGCTCTCGACCAGGAGGACACCGGCGACGCCGCGTCCCGGCTGCGCGTGCTCGCGCGCATCTGCCGGGTCTACGCCGCGGTCGGCATCGCCGTCCCCGTGCTGGGCCTGATGACCGGCAGCGCGATGGGCGTGCTGACCGAGGTCTGGGTGATCGTCTCCGTCGTGCTCACCCTCGCGGCGTTCGTGGTGCTCGCCGCCGTCGTGCTGCCGCGCCAGCAGGCGCTGCTGGCCGGGCTCGGCACCGGCGGTCTCGAGGGCACCGGGCGGCGGGCGGTCGCCCGGCTCGGCGCGGCGACGGGGATCTTCAACCTGCTGTGGGTGACCGTGACCGTCCTGATGATCGTGCGCCCCGGCTCGACGACGGGGGTGTGAGGTGCCGCTGCGTCTCCTGACCACGGCGGCGGCCGTCGAGCTGCTCACGCTCGTGGTGCTGCTGGTCAACCTCGGCACCGTCGGGGTCCCGGTCGTGGCGACGCTGCTCGGGCCGCTGCACGGGTGCGCGTACCTCGCCGCGATCGTCGGGTGTGCCGTGCGCACCGGCCTGTCGCGCCCGACCCTGCTGTGCCTCGTCCCGGGCGTGGGGGCCTCGCTCGCGGTGGTCCTGCTGCGCCGCCGGGACGCGGGAGGGGCTGCGACGCTGGGCGAACCCTGGGGGCAGGGGTGGGACAGCCGCGCCGGGCTGCGTCGCCGCCGTGCTGGCGCAGTTGCGCTCCGCTGGCCGGGAGCCCACCGAGGGGGCACGCTGAGGTCCATGGGCGAGGGCGGCACGGACGGCGGGGACCCGGCACCGGACCCGGAGGCCGAGGCCGCGCTCGGGGCCGCGGTGGACGACGCGGTCCGCGCCGAGGCCAAACGGCAGTTCATGGCGCGCTTCCTGGGCGTCGACCGGGCCGAGGGCACCGGCCGCGGCGAGGAGCACTGGAACGAGAGCCTCCGGCGCGATCACCTCCGCGACCTCGGGGCCGACCCCGACGGGCCGACCG
>CADCTH010000627.1 GCA_902805495.1 uncultured Actinomycetospora sp. | reverse complement strand
GTGGATCGACCTCGCGACGCCCTCGGGGCCCGGCGGGCGCAGCGTGCTCGAGACCTACGACCGGCGGCACACCGACCGCCTGGCCGTCGCCGAGGCCGCCCGGTCCCGCGCGCCCGCGCTCGCCGAGCCCTCGCGCATCACCGAGTGCCGCCGCTGCCCCTGGTGGCCGACGTGCGAGGCGGCGCTGCGCGCGGTCGACGACGTCAGCCTCGTGGTCCGGGGCGACGCGGCGCTGCGGCTGCGCGGCCAGGGCATCACCACGGTGCGCGAGCTCGCGGCGGTCGACCCCGCGGTCGGGCTCCCGGGTCCCGAGCCGGACGAGGCCGGCCCATCTGAACAAGGGGCCGACCCGGTGCCCGACGCGCTCGACCTGGTCGAGGCGGTCGCGCTGGCGCGCGCCTGGCGCGGCGACATCCCGCTGGTGCGCCGGGTCGCGCGGCCCACGGTCGCGCGGGGCGACGTCGAGCTCGACGTCGACATGGAGAGCCTCGGCGAGGACGGGGCCTACCTGTGGGGCGTGCTGCTCTCCGGCGCCGACATCGGCCTCGAGCCCGGCTACCGGGCCTTCGCGACGTGGGATCCGCTGCCCACGCGCGACGAGGGCCGCTCGTTCGGCGAGTTCTGGACGTGGCTGTCCGACGTGCGGGCCCGCTGCGCGCAGCGGGGCCTCGCGCTGCGCGCCTACTGCTACAACGAGCAGGCCGAGAACCGCTGGCTGCGCGCCTCGGCCGAGCGCTTCGCCGGCATGCCGGGGGTGCCGCCCGCCGCCGAGGTCGAGGAGTTCATCGCCTCCGAGGCGTGGATCGACCTCTTCCCCGTCGTCAGCGAGTCGTTCCTCTGCCCCCACGGCAAGGGCCTCAAGCGCGTCGCGCCGTCGGCGGGCTTCTCCTGGCACGACCCCGAGGCCGGCGGCGAGAACTCCATGCGCTGGTACCGCGAGGCGGTGGGCCTCGACGGCGGTGAGCCGGACGCCCCCCAGCGCGAGCGGCTGCTCGTCTACAACGCCGACGACGTCCGGGCGACGTGGACGCTGCGCACGTGGCTCACCTCGCCCCGGGTCCTCGAGGTGCCCCACATCGACGACCTCTGAGCCGACCTCCGGCTAGCGGGGCTGCATCCGCAGGGCGCCGTCGAAGCGGATGACCTCGCCGTTGAGGTAGTCGTGCTCGACGATCATGGCCACCAGCTGGGCGTACTCGTCGGGCCGGCCCAGGCGCTGGGGGAACGGGATGCCGGCCGCGAGCTGCTCGCGGAACGACTCCTCGACGCCCGCGAGCATCGGGGTGTCGATGATCCCGGGGGCGATGGTCATGACGCGGATGCCGTACTGGGCGAGGTCGCGTGCCGCGGGGACGGTCATGCCCACCACGCCGCCCTTCGAGGCGGAGTAGGCGATCTGCCCGACCTGGCCCTCGAACGCGGCGACCGAGGCGGTGTTGACGACGACGCCGCGGGCGCCGTCGGTGAGCGGCTCGGTCTGCGCGATCGCCTCGGCGGCCAGGCGCATCACGTTGAACGTGCCGATCAGGTTGACGCCGATGACCTGCTGGAAGGTGCCCAGGTCGTGCGGGCCCTTCTTCGACAGGAGCCGGCCCGGGGTGCCGATGCCCGCGCAGTTGACCACGACGCGCAGCGGCAGGCCGGTGTTCACGGCGGCCTCGACCGCGGCCGCCACGTCGTCGCCGTCGGTGACGTCCGCACCGACGTACTCCACGCCGTCCAGGGTCTCGGCGCCGTCGACGGCCTTCGGCAGGTCGACCGCGACCACGCGGGCCCCGCCGGCGGCGAGCCGGCGCACGGTGGCGCCGCCGAGGCCGGAGGCCCCGCCGGTGACGATCGCGGCGACGTCGGTGGTGTCCATGCTGTGCGGTGCTCCTCGGGGGCGAGACGGTGACGCTGGGGCGGCCACGAGGCTATCCCCGTCGCCGCCGCCGGTCAGCGCTGACCGTTCGCGTCACACCGCGGTCAGCGGCGCGTGATCCCGAGCTGGAGGTCGTCGAGGTAGCGCGCGGCGAAGCCCGCCTCGGAGTAGGCGAGGTAGAAGTCCCACATCCGCACGAAGGTCTCGTCGAACCCGAGCGCCCGGACCTCGGGCTCCCGCGCCAGGAACGTCCCCCGCCAGCGGCGCAGCGTCTCGGCGTAGTCGGGCCCGATGGAGCGTCGCTCCACGATCTCCATGGTCGTGTGCTCGGCGAGCGTGCGCTCGATCGCCTCGATGCTGGGGATGAGCCCGCCCGGGAAGATGTACTTGTGGATCCAGGTGTACGACGACTTCGTCGCCCGGAGCCGGTGGTCCGGCATGGTGATCGACTGCAGGCCGAAGCGGCCGCCGGGGGCCAGGAGCCGGTCCACGGTGTTGAAGTACTCGGGCCAGAAGCGCTCGCCCACCGCCTCGATCATCTCCACGCTGACCACCGCGTCGTACTCCCCGGTGGCCTCGCGGTAGTCGCGCACGGCAATGGTGATCCGGTCGGAGACGCCGGCCTGCTCGGCGCGGGTGCGGGCGAGCTCGGCCTGCTCCACCGACAGCGTCAGCGTCGTGACGCGGGCGCCCCGCCGCGCGGCGCGGATGGCCGTCTCGCCCCACCCGGTGCCGATCTCGAGGACCTGGCTGCCCGCGCGGACGCCGGCCAGGTCGAGCACGCCGTCGATCTTGCGGTGCTGGGCGTCGACCAGCGGCTCCTGCGGGCGTGAGGGGTCGAACCAGGCCGCCGAGTACATCATCGACTCGTCGAGGAACAGCGCGAACAGGTCGTTCGACAGGTCGTAGTGGCGGTGCACGTTCTCCCGCGAGACCGTCGCGTCGGCCGCGACCTCCTCGTGCGGTTGGCCGCGGTCGTAGACCCGGCGCAGGTTGCGCACCGGGCGGGGGACGAGCTGCTCGACGTGGTCGGTGAGGCAGCGCAGCACGCCGACGAGGTCGTCGGTGTCCCAGTCGCCGACCATCCAGCCCTCACCGAACCCGATCAGCCCGTGGCGACCGAGGCGGGTGAAGAAGGCCTCCGGACGGATGATCCGCAGGCCGGGCCCGCGGGGATCGCCCTCGACCGACCCGTCCGGCCACACGAGGTGCAGCGGCAGGCGGCGCACGGCCGCCCGGACGAGGGTGCGAGCCACCGTCATGCGCAGCCGGTTCTCCCCGGGGTCCTGCAGCCCCGGCCAGACACCCTCGGCGGGCTGCGGGACCACGCGACGGGGTCCCGTGAGCCGGGAGCTGGTGGAGGAGGTCGATGACACGTCGCTGTCCTTCCGTCCGCGGCCGGGTACTCGACCGCCTGGGCGCCTGCAGAGCGCCGCGTGCGCCACGCTCGCTGCGTCCTTCGTCCCAGGAGCCCGAGGTGTTCGACGTGATTCGGCGCGATCACGGGGGAACCGCTCGCGCAGGGGTCCGCGACGAACACTCGCGGCCCCGGTCGGTGCGTTACCGTGCGGAACCTGCCGAGGCCGGACGGTGACCGTGCGGCACCGGCCGCGCCGACGGCCCGGCCGCGGAGGAAGGTGAGATGGGCGTCCCCGAGCAGCTGCGCCGGCTCGACGAGGACCTCGCCGCCGGCCGCGTCGACGCCGAGTCCTACCGGCGGCGGCGCGACGAGCTCCTCGCCGCCCGGCTGCCCGCGCCGCCGGCGCCCCCGAGCGCTCCCGCCCCCGACGACGCCGACCTCGACGACGCCGACCTCGACGACGGCGAGCTCGACGCCGCGGAGAGCGAGCTCGGCTTAGCCCCCGAGTTCGACGAGCCCCCGGTGGCGC
>CADCTH010000626.1 GCA_902805495.1 uncultured Actinomycetospora sp. | reverse complement strand
GGGGTAGGCCCACGTGCTGCGCCGGCAGGTGCCGGACGCGGCCTCGACCTCGCCCGCCGCGGTGCCCGCCGCCCACGAGTCGCCGAGTGCCACCCGCCGGGTGCCGTCACCGCCCGAGGCGGGACTCCCCATCGGGAGCGCGGCGGCCGGCAGCGCCGACCCGAACGCCAGCGCGGCGCCGACCAGCACCGCCGCGACCGCCGACCGTGTCCTCATCGTCCCGTCCCTCCGACGCCGTGATCCGACGCCGGGGAGTGTGGGCCTCCAGACCCACACGAGTCGGGGAGGTCACGCCGTCGCGGCGCCACACTTCACCCACACGAGGTGCCCTGCGGGCAGGTGAGCAGAAATCGGTGCTCCAGCACCGAGAAGTGCTCACGTGCGCGGAGCGCACCTCAGGCCGCGCGACGGGCCGGTCGGGCGAGGGCGGTCACGTACCAGTCGAGGAACGCCTCGACCGACGCCTCGACCACCGGCGAGAGCGGGCCGGGCCGGTAGCCGCGCGAGGCGATGCCGGCCCAGTTCTTCTCGCAGAGCTCCCAGTCCTGCTCCGAGGTCGCGCGCCACACCGCCGCGAGCGCGTCCTGGTCCACCGTCGCCTCGCGGGCGGTGAGGAAGCAGAGCTCGACGTCGGTGGTGCCCGCGTCGACCGGGGTCAGGCGGGTGGTGACGGCGTAGTCGGCGTTGGCGTGGGCCCAGAGGTTGGGCAGCGAGATCACGCGCAGGCTGCCGACGTCAGGGTCCGAGAGCGTCCCCATGGGCGGCGCGAGCGGACGGCCGTCGAGCGTCTCGGACAGGAAGCCCTCCCGCAGGGGCAGGCGGGCGACGCGGTACGGGGCGCCGTCGGGGAAGTTGACGTCCTCGCCCGGCAGGCCCTGCGCGCGCCAGCGAGCGCGGGCCGCGGCGAGGGCGCGGTCGTAGCGGGGGTTGGTGCGCACGTCGCCGTTGACCCCGACGTCGAAGTTCGACAGCGAGAACTCGGGGTGGCTGCCGGCGCAGTGGTAGCACTCGCGGTTGTTCTCCACGAGCGTCTTCCAGTTCGCCGCGACGCGGTAGTGCTCGCGCACGACGACCTGCGCGTCGGCGAGCCCGTGCGGCCCGAGGCGGGGCTCGAGCGCCGCGGCGAAGGGCGCGAAGTCCGGCGGCTCGTCGGCGAGGCACACGAACACCAGCCCGGCGCACTCGCGCACCGCGACCGGCGCGAGGCGGTAGCTGCCCACGGCGAAGCAGTCGCCCATGAGCCGCGCCGAGCGCAGCGTCCCGTCGAGGTCGTAGACCCACTGGTGGTACGGGCAGACGAACGCCCGGACCTGCCCGCGCACGTCGGGCGCCACGCGCGAGCCGCGGTGCGCGCACACGTCGTGGTGGGCGTGCAGGGTCCCGCCGTCGCCGCGGACGACGATGACGCGGTCGCGCCCGACGTCCACGGTGAGGAAGCGGCCGGGGGCGTCGAGCTCGCCGGTGTGCCCGGCGAAGAGCCAGTGCGCGGCGAACACGTGCTCGAGGTCGGCGGCGAAGACGTCCGGGTCGGTGTAGGCCGCCTGCGGCAGCGACCAGCCGGGGGTGCGGTGCACGAGGTCAGACATGGAACGTGCGCCCCCAGGTCGGGTCGGTCAGGGCGGGGCGGTCGAGGGCGAAGGTGTCGATGGGGTGCCGCGTGCGCCCGGTCGTGGCCAGCTCGGCGAGGATGCGCCCGATCAGCGACGCGAACTTGAACGCGTGCCCGGCGCCGACCGCGACGCTGATGCGCGGCGCGTCGCGCACGGTGTCGAGGACGAAGTGGTGGTCGGGCGGGATCGTGTAGAGGCAGGTCTTCGTGTACAGCTCGGGGCCGCCGAAGCCGGGGAGGTACTCGGCGAGGAACTCCTCCTGGCGCTTCTGGCGCAGCGGGTCCGGCTCGTGGGTGCGGGTGTCGGCGGTGACCTCGTGCCCGCCCATGTGCTGGCCGAGCTTGGTGGCCACCTCGCCGTGCACCGGGAACCCGTAGAAGTTCTCCGCGCCGTGCCACATGAACACCGGGAAGCGCCCGGGCGCGAAGTCGAGCAGGTTCGGGGTCGCGTAGTAGGTGACCTGCTCCTGGGTGATGGTGAGCGGCAGCTGCACCAGGCCGTCGAGCACCTCGTTGCTGCGCGCGTCGGCGGCGACGACGACGTGCTCGGCGCGGATCACCTCGTCATCGAGGACGACCTCGACGTGGCCGGCGGTGGGGTGCAGGGCGCGGACGGGGGAGTGCTCGCGGATCTCCGCGCCGTGCCCGCGCGCCAGCGCGACGTGGGTGGCGTTGGCCCGGCGCGCGTCGACGATCCCCGAGCGCCGCTGGTACATGGCCTGCTCACTGCCGTGCAGGTGGAACTGGGGCCAGCGCCGCATCACCGAGCGGGCGCCGAGCAGCTCGAAGTCGACGCCCTGGCGGTGCGCGACGGCCGCGTAGCCGCCGATGTTCCGGGAGCCGGTGTCGGTGAACTTGCGGGCCTCGACGTCCTCGATGACCAGCCCGCCGGTCTCGGTGACCAGCGGCTGGGCGGAGACGCGCTCGACGTCGCGCCAGGTGTCGTAGGCGGCGGGGGCCAGGGCGGCGTAGACGTCTTGGTGCTGGGCGTAGCGGATGATCCGCGAGTGGTCCTGGCTCGCGCCGTGGTCGTGGCCGAGGGCGTCGCGCTCGAGGGCGAGCACGCGGCCCCCGACAGCACGGGAGAGCCAGTAGGTGGCGGCGGCGCCGAGGCCTCCGCAGCCGACGACGACGTAGCGGTGATCGGGTGTCCGGTGGCTCGTCACGGTGCTCGCTCCGGGTCGGGTGCCGGTGGTCCGCCCACCATCGCCGCTCACCCGACGGTGTGGTGTGGATCAGCGATGCGCCCTGACACTGCTGTCATCAGCCCGGGCTTATGGCGGCGCGGGCCGGGGGATGATCGGGCACATGGACATCGAGCTGAGGCAGCTGCGGGTGTTCCTCACCGTGGCCTCGGAGCTGCACTTCAGCCGCGCGGCGCGTCGTCTGCACGTCAGCCAGCCCGCGCTCTCCCAGCAGATCCGGGCGCTGGAGAAGACCCTCGGCGCGGCGCTGTTCGACCGCAGCAGCCGCGCCACCGAGCTGACCCCGGCCGGGCGCGTGCTGCTCGACGCGGCGCCGCGGGTGCTGTTCGAGGCGGAGCGGGCGCAGTCGCTCGTCACCCAGGCCGCCAACGGCGCCGTGGGGCTTCTCGTCGTCGGGTCGGTGGGCACGGCGCTGGCCTCGGTGACCCCCCGCATCCTGCGCGCGATGCGGGCGTCGTTCCCCGACCTGCAGCTCGAGGTCTCGCAGCAGGACACCGGCGCGCAGCTCATCGCGCTCGCCGATGGGCGGCTCGACGTCGGCGTGGTGCGGGCGGCGTCGCCGACGGCGGCGGTGGCCGTGGAGCACCTCGTCGCCGAGCCCCTGCTGGCCGCGCTGCCCGGCGACCACCGCCTGGCCGGTGAGGACGAGATCGACCCGGCGGACCTGGCCGACGAGGCGTTCGTGCTCTGGCCGCGGAGCCTGGGCATGGCGTTCTTCGACATCATCACGAGCTACTGCCGCGAGCACGGCTTCAGCCCGCGCATCGTCGCCGAGGGCGCCGACATCGAGACCCAGCTCGGCCTCGTCGCCGCGGGGCTCGGGGTGTCGCTGCAGCCGGCGTACTACGCGAACCTGCGCCCGCCGGGCGTGGTGTTCCGGCCGCTGCAGGGCGACGTGCCGATGGTGGCGCTGCAGGTGGCGTGGCGGCGCAGCGACCGCTCGCCCGCCGTCGCGCACTTCGTCGACGCGGCCCGGGCGCTGTCCACGTGAGCGATCTCTGGGCCCATAGGCCCAGAGATCGCTCACGTAGGGGTCACCAGGGCACGTGCTCGCCGTCCTGGAGGAACGAGCCCGAGGGCCAGGAGCCGGGGGAGCGGACGACGTCGACGATCCCCACCGCACCCTCGGCCACCGGGCGCCCGCCGGAGCCGCCCATGTCGGTGGCGGTCCAGCCCGGCGAGACGGCGTGCACCGCGATGCCGTCGCGGGTCAGCGCGTCGGCGAACACCCGGGTCAGCGCGTTGATCCCCGCCTTGGAGACGCTGTAGGCGGGCGAGGTCGCGCCCATCCGCGTCAGCGAGCCCAGGCCGCTGGTCACGTTGACGACCACCGGCTCGCGCCCGGCGCGCAGCAGGCGCGCGCAGGCCTGGGTCAGCCGCCACGGCGCGAGGACGTTGGTGCGCCACGCCCCGTCGACGATCTCGAGGTCCTCGGTGACGGGGTCGGCGCCCGCGTCGAAGTTGACCGCCGCGTTGTTCACCAGCGCGTCGAGGCGCCCGTGCCGGCGGTCGATCGCCTCGACGGCGGCCTGGACCGACTCCGGGTCGGTGACGTCGAGGGCCAGCGGCCACGCCAGGTCACCCAGCTCCTTGGCCGTCGCCGCCGCGGCCTGGGCGTCGCGGGCCCCGACCACCACCACGTGGCCGGCCTCGACCAGCTGGCGGGCGATCTCCGGGCCCAGTCCGCGGCCGCCCCCGGTGACGAGGACGACGCGGGCGTCGTTCGGTGCGCTCATGCCCGTCGAGTGCCCGGCCACGCGGACCCGCAGACGTGACGTCGGCACCAAACGGCAGCGCACTCCCACTTCGCGTACGGTCGGCCTCCCGAGCGCGTCCGAGGACGGGAGCGACGATGAGCACCAGCACCGGCGGGACGCCGACCATCCCGCGCCACATGCAGCGGGACCGGTTCGCGCCCGTCGCCGAGACGCAGGCCGCCCGCGACGAGCCCGGGTTCCCGACGATCCGCACGGCGTTCGGCACGCCGGCCCGCCTCGTGACCCGCTACGCCGACGTCCGCGAGGTGCTCGGCGACGCCGAGCGCTTCTCCAACGCCGTGGTGCCGCCGATGCCCCTGCCCGACGGGGAGTCCGACGCCGACCGCCGCGCCGGCCAGCTGCTGCTGCAGGACCCGCCCGAGCACACGCGCCTGCGCCGCCTGCTCACCGGCGAGTTCACGGTCAGGCGCATCCGGCGCCTCGAGCCGCGCATCGCCGAGATCGTCGACGACCACCTCGACGCGATGGCCGCGGCCGGCCCGCCGGCGGACCTGGTCAGCGCCTTCGCCCTGCCGGTGCCGAGCCTCGTGATCTGCGAGCTGCTCGGCGTCCCCTACGCCGACCGCGACGAGTTCCAGGGCCGCGCCGCCCGCCAGCTCGACGTGAGCCGGCCGCTGGAGGAGCGCGGGCGCCTCGCGATGGAGGGGCGCGCGTACATGGGCGACCTCGTCGACCGCGCGCGGATCGAGCCGGGCGACGACATGCTGGGCATGCTGGTCCGCGAGCACGGCGACGACCTGACCCGCAACGAGCTCATCGGTGTCGCGAGCCTGCTGCTCATCGCCGGGCACGAGACCACCGCCAACATGCTGGGCCTGGGCACCCTCGCGCTGCTCCGCGCGCCCGACCAGCTCGCGCTCGTGCGCGACCGGCCCGACGCCGTCGCCCCGGCGATCGAGGAGCTGCTGCGCTTCCTGTCGGTCGTGCACTCCGGCATCCCGCGCACCGTGCGCCACGACACGACAGTCGGCGAGACCCCGGTCTCCGCGGGCGACCTGCTGGTGCTCTCGCTGCCCGCCGCCAACCGCGACCCCGCGACCGTCGACCACCCCGACGATCTCGACGTCACGCGCGCGATCGCCCCGCACGTCGCCTTCAGTCACGGCGTGCACCACTGCCTCGGCGCGCCCCTGGCCCGCGCGGAGATGGCCGTGGCGTTCCCCGCGCTGTTCTGGCGCTTCCCGACGCTGGCGCTGGGCACTCCGTACGAGGAGATCGAGTTCCGGTCGGCCACCGTGGTGCACGGGCTGCGCGCGCTGCCCGTCACCTGGTGACCCACCACCACCGAGGAGAACCGTGAAGATCGAGGCCAACCGCGACATCTGCATCGGCGCCGGCAACTGCGTGCTCGCCGCCGAGGACGTCTTCGACCAGGACGACGAGGCCCTGGTCGTCGTGCTCTCCGACCAGCCGTCGGACGACCAGACCACCGAGGTGCGCAACGCCGTCGCCCAGTGCCCCTCGGGCGCGCTGAGCCTCGTCGAGGGCTGAGACGTGGACGAGGCCTGACCGATCGCGCGCGACCGTTCCCCTCGCTACGCTGCCGCGGATGTCCGTGACGTCCGGCTCGCCCGCCACGACCGCGGACCGGCCCCTGCGCGCCGACGCGGCCCGCAACCACGCCGCGATCCTCGCCGCCGCCCGGGTCGCGCTCGAGGCCGACGGCCCGGACGTCTCGCTCGACGAGGTCGCCCGGCGGGCGGGGGTGGCCCCGTCCACGCTCTACCGGCGCTTCGCGGGCCGCGAGGAGCTCGTCGCCGCCGTGCTCGAGGACTACGTCGCCGAGTCGGTGGAGCCCCTGCTCGCCCGGGCCGCCGAGGTCGCCGACCCCTGGGACGCGATCGCCGGGCTGCTCGAGGGTCTCGTCGACGACGTCGCCCGTCACCGTGCGCTGCTCGCCGCCGCCTCGGCCACGGGGGCGTTCACCCCGGAGCTCGCCGCCCGCACGCTCGGGCCGCTGGGGGAGCTCCTGCGCCGGGCCCAGGCCGCCGGCGTCGTGCGCCCCGACCTGGTGCCCGAGGACCTGCCGACCGTCGTGCACATGGCCGTCGTCACCGCCGGGCCCGACGGCTCGCGGTGGCGCCGCTACCTGGGTCTGCTGCTCGACGGGCTACGCTGCCGGTGATCGATCGGGCGCCCTAGCCTGTCGCCCGTGATCAGCCGATGGACGGTGCACGGCGACGGGCGCGCGCCCGGGCCGGGCGAGGTGGTGCGGCCCGACGAGCGGCTCTCGTGGGGTCGCACGGTGGGCCTGGGCGCCCAGCACGTGCTGGCGATGTTCGGGGCGACGTTCGTCTTCCCCGTGCTCATGGGCCTCGACCCGAACCTCGCGATCCTGCTCTCGGGCCTCGCCACGATGCTGTTCCTGCTGATGACGCGGGGCCGCGTGCCCAGCTACCTCGGCACGAGCGCGTCGTTCGTCGGGGTCGTGGCGGCGGTGCGCGCGGACGGCGGCACCAGCGCCGAGGTGACGGGCGCGATCGCGGTGTGCGGCGTCGTCGTCGCCCTGGTGGGCCTCGCGGTGCACCTCGGCGGGGCGCGCACGGTGTCGGCGGTGCTGCCGCCCGCAGTGACGGGCGCGGTGGTGCTTCTCATCGGCTTCAACCTCGCCCCGGTCGTGGCCGGCACGTACTGGCCGCAGGACGAGGCCGTCGCGCTCGTGACGATGCTCGTCGTCATGGTCACGGCCGTGGGCGGGCGGGGGATGCTCGGGCGGCTCGGGGTGCTGGTCGGCCTCGTGGTCGGGTTCGCCCTGT
>CADCTH010000625.1 GCA_902805495.1 uncultured Actinomycetospora sp. | reverse complement strand
GGCCGAGGGCCCCGGCGCGTCCTGGTCGATGCTCACACCGAGGACGCTAGCCCCGACCCCCGACAGCCTCGGACGATCACGGGCGGGCCGCCTCACGCAATCGCCAGAGAAGGACGGGACCCTCCCGGCCCTCCCGCACCGTCCGAAGGACATGCACCGCACTCCTGCCGCGCACCCCGCCGCCCCGCGCCTCCAGGCCCCCGCCGGGCTGGGCGATCTCGCCGAGCTGGAGTGGTACTGGGCCCACGCCGCCCACCACGCGGCCGTGGCGGTCCTGCAGGGCGCGGTCGGCGACGCCTGGACCTGGACGCCGTGGGGCTACCCGCCCCCGGGCACCTACCGTGGCCACGCCCCGCCGGTCGTCCCGGCCGTGGTCCCGACGGCGCAGCCGTGGGCCCACCCCGCCACGGTGCCCGCACCGCGCGCGCCGGCCCCGTCCTGGGCCCCGTCCTGGGCCCCGTCCTGGGCCCCGACCGCCCCCGCCCTGCTCCCCGGCCGCGCGTGACACGGTCGGCCGGGCGTCCGGTCACCTACCCTGCGCAGGTGCCCCGAGTGACGTCGCCCCGCGCCGAGGCCACGGCCGCGACGCGGTCCGGGCTGGTCGAGGCGGCCGCGGCGCTGTTCGCCGAGCGGGGCTTCACCGGCACGTCGATCGACGACGTCGCCGCGGTCGCGGGCATGACCAAGGGCGCGGTCTACCACCACTTCGCCGGCAAGGCGGCTCTGTTCGAGGCCGTGTTCTCCGCGCGGGAGGCCGAGGTCCACGCGCGCCTGGGCGCCGCGCTGGACACCGCTCCCGACCACCTCGCCGGCGCCCGGGCGGCCCTGACGACGTTCCTCGACGCCTGCACCGAGCCCGCCTACGGGCGCATCGTCTTCCGCGACGGCCCGCTGGCGCTGGGCTGGGAGCGCTGGCGGGAGTGCGAGGCCGACTACGGCTACGCCTTCATCGCCCGCATCCTCGACGGGCTCGCGCACGAGGGCTACCTCGCGCGCCCGCCGGGGGTGTCGCACCCGACGGTCGTGCTGGGCATGCTCTCCAGTGCGGGCCAGCTGCTGGGCCAGGCGCCGCCCGAGCAGCACGCCGCGCTGCGCACCGAGCTGCTCGGGTTCTTCGACCAGGTCCTCGCCGGCCTGGCGATCGCGCCCCGCTGAGACCCGCGCTGCGATCCGCTCAGGCCTCCGGCACCCGGTGCTGGCGCAGCGCCACCGTCGTCCCCGACGGCGTGTGCCGGATGGCGACGCTGTCCACGCTGCGCTGCATGAGCACGATCCCGCGCCCACGGGCCGCGTGCGATCCGTACGCCGCCGGCTCCGACCCCTCCTCCGCCCAGGTCCCGTTGTCGGTGACCCGCACGTTGACCGCGTCCTCCTCGCACCACAGGGTCAGCTCGACCGTGCCCTCGGCGTGGCCCTCCGGGTAGGCGTGCTCGACCGCGTTCTCCACCGCCTCGGACACGGCGATCAGCACCCGCTCGCGGGCGTCCTGGTCGAGCTCGAGCCCGGCCAGCCACTCCCGCGCCTCGTGGCGCATCCGCTTCGCCTCGCCGATCCGCGCCGGGTGCACCGCGCGCGCGAACTCCACTGCGTCCGTCATGTCCCGTCCGTCCCCCGCCCCGGCCCCGGCTCGTCCCGCGCTCCTCGTACCCCAGGGAGACCGTGCGGTCACCTCGGGTCACGTTCAGCTCGGCATGCCCACCGTGGTCCGCCGGCACCGCGAGGTCGACGCCCGACGGCGCGAACGGTGGGTCCGGCGCGACGTGCGGGTGAACGGTCGGGGCAGGCGTCGGCACGGAGCGTCCACGTGGGTGAACACCGCGCGCGGCGTCCGGGGGAGGGATCTCCCCCTCAGCGCAGGAGATCGTCCGAGATGATCTTGCGCTGGATCTCCGAGGTGCCCTCGAAGATCGTCGTCAGCCGGGCGTCGCGCCAGTAGCGCTCCACCGAGTGCTCGGTGGTGTAGCCGTTGCCGCCGAACACCTGCAGCGCGTCGCTCGTGACGCGCTCGGCGGTCTCCGACGCGAAGAGCTTGGCCGACGACGCGGCGACGTCCCCGCCGGGCAGGCCCTCGTCGAGCAGCCACGCCGCGTGCCACCACAGCGTCCGCGCGGCGTCGACGGCCGCGGCCATGTCGGCGAGCTTGTGGCGCAGCGCCTGCTGGTCGGCGATCGGGTGCCCGAACTGCTCGCGCCGCCGGCTGTACGCCACCGCGTCCTCGAGCGCGCCGCGCGCCAGCCCGACGGCCCGCGCCGCGGTCTGGACCCGCGCGGTGCCGAGCCAGCGCAGGCTGTCCTTGAAGACCTGCCCCTCGTCCTGGCCGGTGTCCTGCAGCGCGTCGGCGGGCAGGCGCAGCCCGTCGAGGCGCAGCTCCCAGGTCGTCAGCCCGAAGTAGCCGATCTTGTCGATGGGCGTGCCCGTGACGCCGTCGGGGAAGCTCCCGCGCTCCTTGGGGACTCCGAACAGCTCGAGCCCGTCCGAGCGGCTCTCGCCCTCGCGCGGCGGGCGGGTGCGCGCGAGCAGGTGCAGGAAGTCGGCCGACAGCGCGTGGCCGACCCAGCGCTTGGTGCCGTCGACGACCCAGCCGTCACCGTCACGCCGCGCGGTGCACTCGACGCCGGCGAGGTCGGAGCCGGCGTGCGGCTCGGAGAAGGCGATCGCCCCGATCCAGCGGCCCGCGGCGCTGGCGCGCAGCAGCTCGGCGCGCCGCGCGGGGTCGGGGGTGGCGCAGCCCGTGCCGTTGCCGCGGGCGATGATGCTGCCGACGCTCATCCAGGCGCGGGCGAGCTCCTCGGACACCAGGCAGTACTCGAACACCCCGAGGCCCTGCCCGCCGTGCTCGGCGTCGACGAGCAGCCCGAAGAACCCGAG
>CADCTH010000624.1 GCA_902805495.1 uncultured Actinomycetospora sp. | reverse complement strand
GCCCGCGGCCAGCGCCGCCGCCCGCTCGTCGGCGTCGAGCAGCGCCACCGCGCCCAGCGGCCGGTCGGCCGGCGTGTGCGCGAGCGTGCCCAGCAGGGCGGCGAGGCGGCGGTGGTGGCCCTCGACCTCGTCGGCGTCGTAGGTCGCGGGGTTGGCGTCGACGTCGAGGACCAGGCTGCCGTCGGGCTGGCGCACGACGTTGACGGCGAGGTCGTGCACCGGCCCGCCGGCGACCGGCCGGGCGGTGCCGATGGTCTCGGCGCCGAAGCGCAGCTTGTCGGCGAACGGCTTGACGTTCACCCACGGACCCACCAGCGCGGCCTCGCCCCGCGCGCCGCCGCCGGCGTCGAGGCGCAGGTCGCGGCGCAGGTCCTCGAAGCGGTGGTGCTGGTGGTCGCGCACGGCGGCGAGCTCGGCGGCCACCTCGGCGACCAGCTCGCCCACCGTCGTCGCGGGGGTCGGGCGCAGGCGCAGCGGCACGATGTTGACCAGCATCCCGGGGGTGCGGGCGGCGGTCCTCATGCCGCGGCCGAGACGGCCCATCATCGGCACGCCGAGCACGACGTCGGGGGCTCCGGACAGCCTGTGCAGGTACAGCGCCACGGCCGCCAGCACCAGCTCGGGCCAGTGCCCGCCGGCGGCCTTCGCCGCGGTCTCCATCTCCTCGACCGCGGCGGCGCGCAGCGTGCTGCCGCGGCGCAGGAACGTCGCCGACGAGCGCGTCGACCCGCGCCCCAGCGTCGCGGGCTCGGGCGGGCCGGGGAGCCGCTGCGCCCAGAACGCGCGGTCGTCCTCGCAGGCGGCGTCCCGGGCCTGCGCGTCGGCGGTCACGAGCTCGTCGAGCGTGCCGGCGCGGGACGCCGGCGCCGCGTCGACGGCCAGGCGCGCGGCGTACAGCGCGGCGACCCGGCGGGCGACGAGCGAGAACCCGTACGCGTCCATGACGACGTGGTGGTAGCTGTGGAACCAGACGTGGTGGTCCTCGCCCAGGCGCAGCACGGCCTGGGCGAACAGCGGCCCGCGGTCGAGGTCCACCGGCTCGGCCAGCGCGCGGTCCATCCACGCGCGCGCCGCGGCCTCGGGGTCGGGCTCGTCGCGCAGGTCGACGCGCTGCACGCTCCACGCGGCGCGCTCCCCCGGCGGCACCACGCTCTGGCGCGGCTCGCCGTCGACGCTGCTGAAGCGCACGTGCAGCGCCTCGGTCTCCTCGACCGCGTCCCGGATCGCCGCGACGAGCACGTCCGCGGCCAGCGGGCCGACGAGGTCGATGCGCTCGCCGGTGTTGTAGATCGGGTTGGCCGGGTCGAGGTGCTGGGCGAACCAGATACCTGCCTGCGCACCGGTCAGGGGCAGGTCGCGCGCAGCGGCCACGCCCACCTCCTCGCCGTCGTCGGTCGCCCGGGCCGCGGCGAGTTTGGCAAGCCTAACCTCGCGATGACAACCCGACGAGGACGCGACGAAGACCACGTGTCGTGTCCGGGGACCTACTCCCCGCTGTCACCGGCGGCGCTCCGGGTGGTATGGATAGCCTCACCTACCGACGGAGGGGAGCAGGGGTTGCTGGCGTCCCGGATCGTGATCGATCTGTCCCCCCTGCGCTCCAGCCCGGGCTTCCGGCTGGTGTTCGCGGCCCGCGTCGTCTCGCTCTTCGGCATCTCGCTGACGACGGTCGGCGTGCCGTGGCAGGTCTTCGAGATGACGCGGTCGTCGCTGCAGGTCAGCATCGCCGCGGCGGTGGTCGGCACCACGACGTTCGCGGGCACGCTCGCCGGCGGGGTCATCGCCGACCGCTTCGACCGGCGCACGGTCATCCTGCTCTCGCGCGGCGGCGCGACCCTGGTCTTCACCGCGCTCGCGGTGAACGCGCTGCTGCCGACGCCCCAGCTCTGGCTGATCTACGTCCTCGTGGGGATCAACGGCGCGACGGCGGTGAGCCAGAGCGCGCTCATGGCCGTGACGCCCGCGATCGTGCCCCGCGACCAGCTCGCCGCGGCGGGCGCGCTCGTCGCCCTGTCCACCCAGATCGGCGCGGTCGTCGGGCCCTCGGTCGCCGGCCTGCTCATCGCCGGGCCGGGCCTCGCGGTCAACTTCGGGCTCTGCGCGCTCGGCTCGCTGATCACCAGCACGCTGCTGTTCTTCCTGCCGTCGCTGCCACCGCAGGGCGCGCCGACCGCCCGCCCGCTGCAGTCGATCGCCGAGGGCGCGACGTTCGTCGCGAAGCACCCGGTGGTGCGCGGGGTGCTGCTCATCGACGTCGCCGCCATGGTGTTCGCGCTGCCCTACGTGCTGTTCCCGCAGCTGGCGATCGAGGTGTTCGAGGCCGGGCCCCAGGCCGCCGGCCTGCTCTACACCGCGCCCGCGGTCGGGGCGATGGTGGCCGCGCTGACCAGCGGCTGGACCTCGCACGTCCACCACTCCGGGCGCGTGCTCGTCGTCGCGGTGCTGCTCTACGGCGCCGCCATCGCCGGCGTCGGGTTCGCCGGGTCGCTGCCCCTGGCGCTGGCGTTCCTGGCGGTCGCCGGGGCGTGCGACATGGTCTCGGAGGTGCTGCGGCGCGCCCTGCTCGCGCACTGCACCCCCGACCACCTGCAGGGACGCGTGTCGAGCGTGTGGCTCGCGCAGGCGACGGTCGGACCCTCGGCGGGCGGCGTCGAGGCCGGCGTCGCCTCGCGGCTCCTGGGTCCGGGCCCGGCGATCGCCGCGGGCGGCGCGATCTGCGTGGTCGCGACGGCCGCCCTCGCCGCCACGCTCGCCGCGCTGCGCCGCGTCAGCCTGCGCGCCGACGAGTGGGCCGCGCACCCGCCCGAGCCCGCCGGCGTGCCCGAACGCTCGCCGCTGGAGCCCGAGGCGGAGATCGAGGGCGCGGTCGACGCCCCGGTCGAGGGCGCCCTCGCCGGCGCGGACACCGAGCGTGCCTCCGACCACGACGACCCCGGTCGCCGCTGAAGGCGCCGGGCGCGTGCTCGCAGCGAGGGTCACCTCAGCTGCGACGCGCGCGCTCGAGGCGTCCCTCGCTGCGGAGCACACCCGGCCCCGGAATCGAGGTGTGGCTCCCGCGTCCGTCCGGGCATCCCCGAGGCCCGTATCCGACGAGGAGGGACATCCCGATGGTGGACAAGGGCAGCGAGGGCAAGGCCGACGAGGTCAAGGGCAAGGTCAAGGAGACCGCCGGGCAGGCCACCGGTGACGAGGAGTTGAAGGGCCAGGGTCAGGGCGACCAGACCAAGGGCAACATCAAGCAGGCCGGGCAGAAGGTCAAGGACGCGGTCACCCCGGACAAGTGAGGCGTCCGCGCCGGACGACGTCCGGGCGCGGTGGACGACGACGTCGTCGCGCGCCCCGGGCGCGCGCAGCGAAGGTCACCCCGACTGCGTCCCACGCACCCGAGGTGACCTTCGCTGCGTCAGGTCCCGGCGCGCTTCAGTCCTCCGCGGGCGCGTGGTGGTCGTGGTTGACGACGCCGCGGCGCCAGTACCCGTCGACGTCGAGGTGACGGGAGCAGACGTCCTCCCGCGCGCGCAGCATGCGGCGCACCGGGCGCAGGGCACCGGCCTCCCCCGCGACCCACACGAACCCGCGGCCCGGGGGCAGCGTCAGGCCCGCGAGCGCGTCGTGCAGCAGCGCGGCCTCGCCAGCCGGGACCCCGTCGCGGTGCAGCCAGTGCACGGTGACGTCGGCCGCCGACGCGAGCTCCTGCTCCTCGGCGGCGTCCGCGACCTCGCAGAACACCTCGGCGCGCGCCCCGGCGGGCAGCTCGGCGAGCCAGCGGCCGATGGCGGGCAGCGCGGTCTCGTCGCCCGCGAACACGTACCAGTCGAGGGTGTCGTCGACGACCTCCGAGCCGCGCGGGCCCAGCACGCCGACCTTCAGCCCGGGGCGTGCGGCCGCGGCCCACGCGCCGGCGAGCCCGCCGGCGTGCACGACCATGTCGAGGTCGATCTTGCCGGCCTCGCGGTCGAGGCGGCGCACGGTGTAGTCGCGGTAGGTGCGCGGCGTCCCGGGCGGGGGCGGCACGAGCCCGTGCTCGCCGACCTGCGGCATCACGGGCAGCTCGTCGCCGCCGGTGGGGAAGAAGACCTTGACGTGGTCGGTGGCCGCCGCGCCCGGCAGCTCGCCGAAGTCGCCCGAGAGCGTCACCCGCGCCATCCGCGGGGTCAGGCGCTGGACGCGCACGACCTCGGCGAGGCGGGGCCGCAGCCCGTGGAGCATGCGGGAGACGGGCGCGGGCGCGCCGTCGATCCACCGCTGCACCGGGGCCGGGGCGGTCACCGTGACCCCTCCTGCGCCTCGACCAGGCTGCGGGGCCGCAGGTCGGTCCAGTGCGTCTCGACGTAGTCGACGCACGCCTGGCGGGTCTCGCCCTCGGGCGCCTCGCCGAGGACGACGCGCCAGCCGTCCGGGACGTCGGCGAACACGGGCCACAGGCTGTGCTGGCCCTCGTCGTTGACGAGCACGAGGAAACGGCCGTCCTCGTCGTCGAAGGGGTTGGTCACGTCGTCGCTCCCCGCTCCTCGTCGTGCAGCAGGCGGGCCCAGGCGTCGAGCGTGGGCGCCTCGGCCAGGTCGATGAAGCTGAGCTCAATGCCGTCGGCCCGCCACGACTCGACCAGGCTCATCAGCCGGATCGAGTCGAGCCCGCGGTCGAGCAGGTCGTCGTGGTCGCCGATGGCCTCCGGCGACTCCTCGAGGGCCTGCGCGACGTCGGCGCGCATGCGCTCGAGGTCGACACCGGCGGCCGGGTCTCCGTCCGGGCTGGACACGGGGGTCCTCTCCGTCGACGACAGCTTCGATAGCTGAGGCTATCCTAAGGTCGCGGACGGAGCAGTGGCACGGGCCACGGTCGGGTCACGACGGGGTGACCGCCACCGGGTCCTCCGCGGCCGCGGCCTCGCGTCGCCGGCGGCGCGTCTCCCGCCCCGCGGGCACGATCATCGGCGTGCCGGTCTGCGGGTCGGGCACCACCTCGCAGGTGATGCCGAAGACCGCCTTCACCAGATCGGCGTCGACGATGTCGCCCGGCGGCCCCTGCGCGACGATCGCGCCCTCGCGCATGGCGACGAGGTGCGTGGCGTAGCGGCAGGCGTGGTTGAGGTCGTGCAGCACCGCGACCAGCGTGCGCTCGCCGCCGGCGTGCAGGTCGGCGCACAGGTCGAGCACGTCGAGCTGGAACGCGATGTCGAGGAACGTCGTCGGCTCGTCGAGCAGCAGCAGCGGGGTCTGCTGCGCGAGCACCATCGCGATCCACACGCGCTGGCGCTGACCGCCCGAGAGCTGGCCGACGTCGCGCTCGGCCAGCTCGGCGACCCCGGTGGCGGCCATCGCCTCGCGCACGGCCTCCTCGTCGGCCACCGACCACTGCTTGAGCAGCGACTGGTGCGGGTAGCGGCCGCGGGCGACGAGGTCGAGCACGGTGATGCCGTCGGGCGCGGTCGGGCTCTGCGGCAGCAGCGCGAGGCGGCGCGCGACCTCCTTGGGCCCGTAGGCAGTGATCGGGCGCTCGTCGAGGGTCACCGACCCCGCCGCCGGCTTGATCATGCGGGCGAGACCGCGCAGCAGCGTCGACTTGCCGCACGCGTTGGGCCCGACGATCACGGTGAACGAGCCGTCCGGGATCGCGACGTCGAGCTCGCGGATGACCGTGCGCTGCTCGTAGGCCAGCGTCAGCCCCTCCGCGCGCAGACGGTGCGTCATCGCAGCTCCCAGGGTCGAGTTCCCCTATCGGCGTGCTCCCCTGGACGCTTCATCTCCCGGCCCTCCATTCGCGGGCGAGCAACCACACCAGGTAGAGCCCGCCGACCGCCGCGGTCATGGTGCCCGCGGGGAACTGGGTCGGCGCGGCCAGGCGCTGGCCGAGCACGTCGCCGGCCAGCAGCAGCACCGCGCCCAGCAGCCCGGCGGCCAGCACGCCGGGGCCGGTGGTGCCCGTGAGCCGGCGCGCGAGCTGCGGCGCCGCGAGCGCGACGAACGCGACGGGTCCGACGGCCGCGGTGGCCACGCCGACGAGCGCGACGCCGACGAGCAGCGTGGTGATGCGCGTGCGCTCGACCGCCACCCCGAGCCCGCGCGCGACGTCGTCGCCCATGCCGAGCAGGTCGAGACGCCGGCTGCCCGCGGCCGCGATCGGCACGAGCACCGCCAGCGCGATCGCCACGGCCACCACCTGGGTCCAGCCGCGCCCGTTCAGCGTGCCGACCAGCCAGCTCTGCGCGGCGACCGCGGTGGACAGGTCGGTGCGCAGGATGAGGAAGTTGTTGAACGCGGCGAGCACCGCGTTGACGCCGATGCCGACCAGCACGAGGCGGTAGCCGCCGACCGCGCCCCCGAGCAGCGCCTGCACGACCACCGCCGTGACGAGGGTGCCGGCGATCGCGCCGATCGTGGTGCCCGCGGGCCCGCCGCCGACGAGCACGATCGCGATGAGCGCCCCGGACGCGGCGCCGGTGGTGAAGCCGAGCAGGTCGGGGCTCGCGAGGTTGTTGCGCGCCAGCGACTGGAACACCGCCCCGCCCACCCCGAGCGCGGCGCCGACCACGAGGGCGAGCACCACGCGCGGTGCGCGCAGGCCCAGCACCACGTACTCCTGGGCGCGCGACCCGCTGCCGGTGAGCGCGCCGATCACCTGGCCCACCGAGAGCTGGTAGTCGCCGAGGGTCATGGCCAGCGCGCCGAGGACGACGGCGGCGACGAGCAGGGCGACGGTGGCCGTCACGGCGCGCGTGCGCACGCGGACCGACACGCGCTCGGTGCGCACGACGGGGCCCGTGGGCAGCGGCCGGGTCTCCGTGGTGGTCACAGCGCCACCACCCGGCGCCGGCGGGCGATGGCGAGGAACACCGGCGCGCCGACGAACGCCGTCACCACCCCGACCTCGAGCTCCGCGGGGATCGCCACCACGCGCCCGACGACGTCGGCGCAGACGACGAGCAGCCCGCCGAGGGCCATCGACCAGGGCATGACCCACCGCTGGTCGGGACCGGTGACGACGCGCGCGAGGTGCGGCACGGCGAGCCCGACGAACGCGATCGGCCCGCACGCCGCGGTGGCGCCGCCGCACAGCAGCACGATCCCGAGGCCCGTCAGCGCGCGGATGCGCCCGACGCGCACGCCGAGCGCCCGGGCGGTCTCCTCCCCCAGCGCCAGCGCGATGAGCGCCAGCGCCAGGCCGACGGCGGGAAGGCCCCCGACAACAAGGAAGGGCGCCACCTGCACCAGCCCGGGGGGGCGGCGGCCGGTCAGCCACCCGACCCGCCACACCCGGTACTGGTCGAAGGTGGTGGCGTCCACCAGCACCACCGCGTAGATGACGCCCTGCAGCGACGCGCCGACCGCGGTGCCGGCCAGCGCCAGGCGGGCGGGCGTCGCACCGCTGCGGCCCGTGGCCCCGAGCAGGTACACGAGCACGGCGACGACCGCGGCCCCGACCAGCGAGAACCACACGTAGCCGTTGAGCGTGGTGATCCCGAACAGCATGATCCCGCCGACGATCGCCGCCGACGCACCCCAGTTGATGCCGAGCACGCCGGGGTCGGCGAGCGGGTTGCGGGTCAGCGCCTGCATCAGCGCCCCGGCCGCGCCCAGCGCGACGCCCACCGCCAGACCCAGCAGGGTCCGCGGCAGGCGCTGCTCGAGCACGATGACCGCGTCGGTGTCGGTGGGCGACGCGGGGCCGGACCGCAGCGCGTCGAGCACGACGCCGGGCGCGATCCCGCGGCTGCCGACCATGAGGCTCGCGACCACGGCGAGCGCCAGCAGCACCAGCGCGACGACGAGGCCGCCGGCGCGCACACCCGTGGGGCGGGTCCTCGGCGCGGTCTCCCCGGTGCGGGTGGCGGCGGCCGTCACGCGGGCGCCTCCACGGTGGTCGCCTCCAGCGCCCCCAGCGTCCGCGCCGTGGACGTCACCACGCCGCAGCGCTGCGCGGTCCAGGTCAGGGCCTGCTCGTGGTGGTCGCGGGAGAAGTCGGCGACGGCGTCGGCCACCAGGAACGGCTGCACGTCGCGCATGAAGGCCTCCACCGCGGTCACCATGCACCCGATGTGGGCGTAGATGCCGGTGATCAGCAGCTGGTCGCGACCCCACCCGTCGAGGAGCTCGGCCAGCGGGCTGCGCTGGAACGCGCTGTAGCGCCACTTGGTCAGCACCTCGTCGCCGGGCTCGGGGGCGAGCTCGTCGACGATCGCCACCACGCCCGGGTCCTCGGCGAAGGCCGCCGCGGGCCCCCGGCCCCAGAAGTCGTCGAGCAGCCCGCGCTCGGCGGGCGGCTGCTCGCCGGGCTGCGCGGTGTAGACCACGGGCACGCCGAGCGCCCGCGCCCGCGTCGCCAGGGTGCCGATGTGCTCGGTGAGCACGCTGACCGGCTCCTCGGTGCGCGAGAACGGCGCGAGGAAGTAGCGCTGCATGTCGTGCACGAGCAGCACCGCGCGGCGCGGGTCGGGCGACCAGTCGGGCCGGCTGGCGGGCAGCTCGTGCGCCCGCGGCATCGGGTAGGGCGCGATGGACGGCAGGCTCACGGGTTCCCCTCTGCGGTCAGGTGCTCGGCCAGCGCCGTGCGCAGCGCGCGACGGCTGGTCTTGCCCACCCCGGTCACCGGGAACGCCTCGACGACCTCGACGGTGTCGGGGACCTTGTAGGCGGCCACGCCGCGATCGCGGACGAACCGCCGCAGCGCCGCGGGAGTCGGCGCCTCGCGCTCGGGCACCGGGACGACGAAGGCGTGGGTGCGCTCGCCCAGGAAGTCGTCCGGGACGCCGACGACGGCGGCGTCGACGACGTCGGGGTGGGCGAGCAGGTGGTTCTCCACCTCCTCGGCGGCGATCTTCTCGCCGCCGCGGTTGATCTGCTCCTTGACCCGCCCGGACACCACGACGTCGCCGTGGTCGGTGATCCGCACGAGGTCGCCGGTGCGGTAGAAGCCGTCCTCGGTGAACGCGGACGCGTTGTGCTCGTCGGCGCGGTAGTAGCCGCGGATCGTGTACGGCCCGCGGGTCAGCAGCGCGCCGACCTCGCCGGGCGCGACCTCGCGCTCCCCCGCGTCGTCGGGGTCGACCACCCGGATCTCGTCGTCCGGGGAGATCGGCCGGCCCTGGGTCTCGCGCACGACGTCCTCGGGATCGTCGAGGCGCGTGTAGTTGACCAGGCCCTCGGCCATGCCGAACACCTGCTGCAGGCGCGCGCCGAGCGCCGGCGGGATCTTCCGCGCCAGCTCCGGGGCGCACTTGGCCCCGCCGACCTGCAGCACCTCGAGGCTCGAGAGGTCCCGCGGCGTCCTCTCGGCCGCCTGCACCCACGCGGCCGCCAGCGGCGGCACCACCGCGGCCAGGGTCACCCGCTCGGCCTCGATCAGCCGGAAGCACGTGTCGGGATCCGGCGACGGGGCGAGCACCGTGGTGCCGCCGGCGTGCACCACCCCGAGCAGCCCGGGCGAGCTCATCGTGAAGTTGTGCGACGCGGGCAGGGCCGCGAGGTACACCGTCGCGGGCGACAGGCCGCAGATCTCCGCGCTCGCCCGCACGCTGTAGAGGTAGTCGTCGTGGGTCCGCGGGATCAGCTTGGGCAGGCCCGTCGTCCCGCCCGAGAGCTGCAGGAACGCCACCGACGCGGGGTCGGCGTCGTCGCCGGGCAGCGTGTCGGGCGGCGTGCGGCGCAGCGACGAGAGCGTCAGCGCGCCGCCGGGCAGCTCCGTGTCGGCGGAAGCGGCCACCACGACGTGGCGCACCGTGGGGACCCCGGCCGCGATCTGCGCGGCCGCCGCGGCGTGGTCGAAGCGGTCGTGGCGCCCGACGGTGACGATCGCGCGCGCCTCGGCGTGCTCGGCGAAGTAGCGGATCTCGCTGGCGCGGTGCGCGGGCAGCGCGAACACCGGCAGCGCCCCGAGGCGGAAGAGCGCGAACACGACCTCGACGTACTCGGGCACGTTCGGCAGCCACACGACGACGCGGTCGCCGGGCGCCACCCCCTGCTCGGCGAGGCCGGCGGCCAGCCCGCGGGCGCGGGCGTCGAGCTCGGCGTAGGTCCAGCGCTGCTCGCCCGACGGTCCGGTGCCGACGACGGCCGTTCGGTCGCCGTGCCGCGCCACGGCGCCGTCGAGCAGGTCCGCGAACGTCTGCCCCGTCCAGTACCCGGCGGCGCGGTAGCGCTCCGCGGCCTCGGGCGGGTACGGCACGACGCCCTCGGCGACCGGACGCGGTTCGCGGGTGACGGCGCTGGTCACGGTGCTGGTCAGTGCCGGCTCCGCTGCGCTGCGCGTCATGGTGTGGCCTCCAGCCCCAGCGCGGCGAGCAGCGTGCGGAACTTCGCGCTGGTCTCGGCCAGCTCCGCCTCCGGCCGCGACCCCTCGACGATCCCGGCCCCGGCGTAGACGCGGGCCGCGCGCCCGGACACCTCGGCGCAGCGGATCGCGATGGCCCACTCGCCGTCGCCGGCGGCGTCGCACCAGCCGACGAGCCCGGCGTAGAAGCCGCGCGGGAACTCCTCGAGCTCGCCGATGGCCGCGCGCGCGGCCTCGGTCGGCTCGCCGCACACGGCGGGCGTGGGGTGCAGCGCCTCGGCCAGCTCCAGCGAGGTCGGTGCGGGATCGCGCAGCCGGCCCTCGATGCGGGTGGCGAGGTGCCACAGCGCGGCGGTGCGCGTCAGCGACGGCGCCGCGGGCACCTCGAGCGAGGTGCAGAACGGCGCCAGGCGCTCGGCCACCCGCTCGACGACCAGGGCGTGCTCGCGCAGGTCCTTCGCCGAGTCCGCGAGCGCCTCGCCGCGGCGGGCGTCCTCGTCGGGGTCGGGGCTGCGCGGCGCGGTGCCCGCCAGCGGCTGGGACACCACGGCGTCGCCGCGCCGGGCGAGGAGCAGCTCCGGGCTCGCGCCCAGCAGTGTGCGTGCGACGTATCCGCCGCGAGCCTCGGCGGGGTCGGCGACGTCGGCGACGTCGGCGGCGAACGCGTACCCCGAGGGGTTGCG
>CADCTH010000623.1 GCA_902805495.1 uncultured Actinomycetospora sp. | reverse complement strand
GGGCGCCGTTGAACCGTGCGGCCGTCGCCGCCGTGGCCCCGGTGATGGAGCCCTACCGCCCGCCGGTGATCACGCTCGTCGCGCGCGTGCCGTGAGCCGTCGGGCGGGCGCGCCAGGCGAGGACCGCGGTCACCGCGCAGTAGGGCGTCCACAGCAGCTGCTCACCGCGCGAGCGGGAGATCCCGTTGAGGCCCGTGCCGAACGCCGTGAAGGCGGCGAGGCCGCCCAGCGGTGGGCGCCGGAGCCGGTCCGGGCCGGCCTCGGAGACGACGACGATGGCTGTCACCGCGTAGACCGCGGCCGCGACGGCGCTGGCGCGGCGGAACCGGACGGGCAGCCGGCCCTCGTGCTGGCCGCCGTACGCGAAGCGCCCCCAGGGCGTCCCGCCGGCCAGTCCCGCCTGGAACACGACCTGGACCGCCAGCAGCACCCCGGTGGCCCGGGCGGCGGTGCGCGAGGAGGGACGGCTCACGCTCCCAGTGTCCGGGTCACGCCCCCTGTCCCCGGCAGGGGTCGGACGGGCAGCATGATCCCTACGCGAGCGAGAGGAGTCCGGTCGATGACGAGCGACGCCGTCGAGGTGACCCGCGACGACCAGGCCGCGGTGGCCACCGTGCGCATGAACCGCCCGGACCGCCGCAACGCCCTGACCACCGAGCTCAAGGTGGCGCTGCGCGACGCGCTCGAGGAGGTGGGCCAGGACGAGGGCGTGCGGGCCGTCGTGCTCGCCGCCGCCGGGCCCGCGTTCTGCGTCGGCCAGGACCTGGGCGAGCACGCCGAGGTCCTGCGCTCGGGCGACCCGGACGCCATGCGCACGGTGCCCGAGCACTACAACCGCATCACCTCCGCGCTCGCGACCATGCCCAAGCCGGTGGTCGCCGCGGTCGGTGGCACGTGCGTCGGTGCCGGTCTCGGCTTCGCCCTGGCCTGCGACCTGCGCCTGGCCGCCGCCGGGGTCCGCTTCGCGACGGCCTTCGCGGGCATCGGCTTCGGCGGCGACTCGGGCCTCTCGGCCACCCTCGCCCACGCCGTCGGCGCCTCCCGGGCCCTCGACCTGCTCATGCTCGGCGACAGCTTCACCGCCGAGCAGGCCCGCGACTGGGGCGTCGTGCGCGAGGTCGTCGCCGCCGAGGAGATCGACGACCGCGCCCTCGCCCTCGCCCGCCGCCTGGCGAACGGCCCGACGCGCGCCTACGCCGAGATCAAGGCCGCGATCGCGCTCGGCACCGTGTCGCCGCTGACGACGATCCTCGAGCACGAGGGCGCGGCGCAGTCCCGCCTCGCCACCACCGAGGACCACCGCAACGCCGTCGAGGCCTTCCTGTCCAAGGAGAAGCCCACCTTCACCGGGCACTGAGGAGATGCGGCGGCGGGCGGGGACCTGGGCGCGGCGGACCGGGCTCACCCTGCTGCCCTGCTCGGCGAGCCCGAGCGCTTCGCCGCGGCGCTGGGTCCGCTGCTCGACGCGCTCGAGCGACGCTGAGCTCTACGTCAGCTGCGACTCCCGGTCGGCCCAGTACACCGCGCGCAGCTCGCGCTTGAGGATCTTGCCCGCGCCCGACTTGGGCAGCGGCTCGACCCGGGTCTCGACGCTGCGCGGCACCTTGTAGCCCGCGATCGTCGCGCGGCAGTGCGCGACGAGCTCCTCGGCGAACGCCGCGGGGTCCGCGGGCTCGGCGCGCAGCACGACGACGGCGTGCACGGCCTCGCCGAAGCGCTCGTGCGGCACGCCGAACACGGCCACCTCGACCACCGAGGGGTGCGCGAACAGGGCGTTCTCCACCTCGGCGCTGTACACGTTCTCGCCGCCCGAGACGATCATGTCCTTGGCGCGGTCGACGAGGAACAGGTGCCCGCCGTCGTCGATCAGCCCGAGGTCGCCGGAGGCGAACCAGCCGTCCTGCAGCGCGGCGGCGGTCTCGGCCGGCTTGTTCCAGTAGCCGGCGGTGACGTTGGCGCCGCGGATCAGCACCTCGCCCACGACACCGGTCGGCAGCGGGGCGCGTTCGGCCGGGTCGACGACGATCACCGCGACGCCGACCGCGGCCCGCCCGCACGAGCGGGCCTGCGGGGTGTCGAGCAGGTGCTGCTCGCCGGGCAGCAGCGTGACGATCGGCGAGGTCTCGGTCAGCCCGTAGATGTGCAGCATCTCGGCGTCGGGGAACGCGGTGTGCGTGCGGCGCAGCAGCTCCACCGCCGCGGGCGACGACCCGTGGGAGAGCCAGCGCAGGCTCTCGACACGCCGCGGCCGCGCGGTCTGCTCGCTCGCGAGCGCGTCCATCATCGTCGGCACCACGAGCGTCGCGGTGACGCCGTGGCGCTCGACGAGGTCCAGCACGCCGTCGGCGCTGAACGCCGGGCACATCACCTGCGTGCCGCCCGCCCAGATGGTCGACAACGCCCCGATCGTGCCCGCGGCGTGGAACATTGGCGCGACGACCAGCCAGCGGGTGTCGGGCGTGAACGGCCAGCAGGCCATGAAGTGGAACGCGTTGGCGACGAGGTTGCCGTGGGTGAGCATCACGCCCTTGGCCGCCCCGGTGGTGCCGCCGGTGTAGAAGATGCCGGCCAGGTCGTGCTCGGCAGGCTCGCGCAGCGGCTCGCGGGGGGACGCGGCGGCGAGCAGCGTCTCGTACTCGCTCGACGTGTCCACGACGCGCAGGTCGGGGTCGAGGTCGTCGAGGGCGCGGTCGGCGAACAGCACGCGGGCGCCGGCGTCGCGCAGTGCGTAGTTCCGCTCGGCGGCGGTGTGGCGCACGTTGAGCGGGACGATGACCAGCCCGTGCGAGGGCAGCCCGAGGTAGAGCTCGAGGTAGCGGTGGCAGTTCGCGCCGAGCACGCCGACGCGGTCGCCCGGCCCGAGGCCCAGGTCGGCCAGGAGGCCACCGAGACGCGCGAGGCGGTCGCCGAGATCGGCGTAGGTCAGCGTCCGCTCCCCGCACACCACCGCCTCGCGGTCCCGGGCCGTCGCGAGCGCGCGGCGCATCGCGGCGCCGACCGTGCGCGTCGCGCCACGCCGGTCCCCGGCCGGCGGCAGGTCGTGGAGGGCCTCCTGCGTCGTCATCGACCACCTCGGGAGCACGTCGCCGGCGATCTGCAGGCGAACGATCGTTCGGTCGGGCGGGAAGCTACCAGCGGCGCGCCCCACGCGACCAGGGTCGAGGATGCGGCCTCGCGCGCGTCCGACGCCAGACCTGGTCACTCGGCCCGGCCCTGCCCGCGACCGACCGTTCGGGCCGTACATTGCTGATCGTGACCGGCACCCGGCCCCCCACGCACGAGGGCGAACGACCCGCGGGCGGCGGCCGGGAGCGACGGGCGCGGCAGGCCTACGACCCGTCGAGCCTCGTCGAGGTGGCCGCGCGGGTGTTCAACGAGCGCGGCTACGACGCCACGAGCATGGAGGACCTGTCCGCGGCCGCGGGCATCACGAAGTCGTCCTTCTACCACCACGTGCGCGGCAAGGAGGCGCTGCTGCGCGCGGCGCTGGAGCGCGCGCTCGACGGGCTGTTCGGCATCCTCGACGAGCCGGCCGCGTCGACCGGGAGCCCGCTCACGCGGCTGCGGCACATCGTGCGGCGCCAGGTCGAGGTGCTCGCCGCCGAGCTGCCCCACGTCACGCTGCTGCTGCGGCTGCGCGGCAACACCGAGACCGAGCGCTGGGCCCTCGAGCGCCGCCGGGAGTTCGACGCGACGATCACCCGCCTGGTGCGCGACGCCCAGGTCGCCGGTGAGCTGCGCGCGGGCTCCGACCCCGCCGTCGACGCCCGCCTGCTCTCGGGGCTCGTGAACTCGCTGGTCGAGTGGTACCGCCCCGGGCGGATGGCGGTCGACGCGCTCGTGGCCGAGGTCGACCGCATGGCGTTCGAGGGGCTGCGCGCGCAGGTGCCTGCGGACGACGGGCGCGCGTCCTAGGCTCGGTGGCGTGCCGCTGGAGTTCTCCGAGCAGCCCGAGACCGGCCTGGTCGCGGTGACGCTGACCGACGGCGACGGCGTGGTGCTGCAGACCCGCGTGGTGGCCGCCGACGAGATCGGGCGCATCGCCGCGCGCGCCCGGGCCGCGGTCGAGCGCAGCGAGCGCACCGGCGGGCAGGGCCTCTACGTCACGCTCGACGAGCTCATCGACGGGACGTCAGGTCCCGCTTGAACCCGTGGTGGCTCGCGACGAACCCGAGCCGCTCGTAGAACCGGTGCGCGCCGGTCCGCGACGCGTCGCTGGTCAGCTGCACCAGCCCGCACCCCCGCCGCCGGGCCTCCTCCACCGCCCAGCCCACCAGCGCCGCGCCGTACCCGTGCCCGCGCCGGGCCCGGCTGACGTGCACGGCCTCGAGCTGCGCGCGCCGCGTCCCGCGCCGCCCGAGGTTCGGCAGCACCGAGAGCTGCAGCGTCCCGACCGTCGTCCCGTCGGCCTCGTCGAGGCAGACGAGCAGGTGCGCGGGGTCGGCGTCGATCTCCGCGAACGCCGCGGCGTAGGGCGCGAGGTCCCCCACCGCGTCGCCCCGCCCGGCACTGACCGGGTCCTCGGCGATCAGCGCCAGCAGCGCGGGCAGGTCCTCGATCCGCGCCCGGCGCACCGTGAGCGCCCCGTCGGCGAGCGTCGCGAGCACGTCCATGCGCGCGATCTTCCCGGCTTCGTGACGCAGCGAAGGTCACCCTCGCTGCCTCCCACGCACTCGAGGCGTCCTTCGCCCTGACGCCGCGCGCTCCGCCCGTCACGCTCCGTGCGATTCCTCGCCCTGCTGTCGCCCTTCCGGCCCTATGGGTGCCGCTGGCGGCCACGGTGGGTCATGCTCGACGGCGTCCGGGCCGGTCGGAGGGGATGTTGCCGCGTGATCGCTGACTGGTTGCAGGCCGTCCCGCCGCTGGCGGTGTACCTCGCGGTCCTGGGCGTGGTGGGCATCGAGAGCCTCGGGATCCCGCTGCCGGGCGAGGTCGTCCTGGTCAGCGCCACGCTCATGGCGACGCGTCCCGAGCTCACGATCTCGGCGATCTGGGTGGCCACCGCGGCGCTCGTCGGGGCCGTGGTGGGCGACTCGATCGGCTTCGCCATCGGGCGCCGCTACGGCATCGGCCTGCTGCAGGCGGCCGGGCGGCGCTTCCCGAAGCACTTCGGTCCCGCGCACCTCGCCCTCGCCGAACGGGCCTTCGAGCGCTGGGGCGTGGTGACGGTGATCGTCGGGCGGTTCATCGCGATCCTGCGGATCCTCGCGGGGCCGCTCGCCGGGGCGCTGAAGATGCCGTACCGCACGTTCATGCCCGCGAACCTCGTGGGCGGGGTGCTGTGGACCGTGGGCACCACCGCCGCGGTCTACGCCCTGGGCATCGCGGCCGAGACCTGGCTCAAGCGCTTCTCGTGGGCCGGGCTCGCGGTGGCGGTCGTCGTCGGGCTGGTCGTCGGCTTCCTGGTCAAGAAGCGGGTGCTGGGCCTGCTCGCCCAGTCCGGTGAGGGTGCCGCGGCGCCGTGAACGGGTAGACCTCGGCCCCGATCGCCGGCAGGAGGTACCTCGTGGCCGACACGCCCCCGTTCCCCGACTTCGACCACGCCACGGTCGACACCGTCAAGCACCGCATCCGCTCGCTGGAGCGCGACGAGGTCGAGCGACTGCTCGACCACGAGCTCGCGCACTCGTCGCGCCTGCCGGTGATCGAGGTGCTGCGCGCGCGGATCGCCGAGCTCGACGCGGGCGCCACGCCCTCGGGCGGCGACCAGAGCCAGGCGCGGGAGGGCGGCACGGCCCACGGGTCGCCGGTCTCCCCCGACGGCGCCGCCGAGCCCGGCCCGCCCGACCGCCACGGCCTGCGCCAGATGACCTGGGGTGGCTGACGCCATGTGAGCACTTCTCGGTGCTCCAGCACCGAGAAGTGCTCACGCGCGCGGAGCGCACCTCACCGGGCGAAACCGCGGCTGATGACCAGGCGCTGGATCTGGTTGGTGCCCTCGAAGATCTGCATGATCTTGGCCTCGCGCATGTAGCGCTCCACCGGGAAGTCGCGGGTGTAGCCGTAGCCGCCGAACACCTGCACGGCGTCGGTGGTCACCGTCATCGCGGCGTCGGTGGCGACCAGCTTCGCGACGCTCGCCTGCCGCCCGTAGGGCCGACCGAGGTCCCGGCGGCGCGCGGCGTCGAGGTACGTCGCCCGCGCCGACTCGACCGCGGCGGCCATGTCCGCGAGCACGAACCCCAGCCCCTGGTGGTCGACGATCTTCTTGCCGAACGTCGAGCGCTCGTTCGCGTAGTCGACCGCCGCGTCGAGCGCCGCCTGCGCGAGCCCCACCGCGCACGCCGCGATCCCCAGGCGCCCCGAGTCCAGCGCCGAGAACGCGATCTCCAGGCCCTGGCCCTCGCGCCCGATCAGCCGGTCGGCCTCGAGCACCGCGCCGTCCCAGTTCGCCGTCGTCGTCGGGATGGCGTGCAGGCCCATCTTCTCCTCGGGCCGGCCCCAGCTCAGGCCCTCGACCTGCCCGGGCGCGAGGAAGCACGACACCCCGCGCGAGCCCTCGCCGGTGCGGGCGAACAGCGCGTAGAAGTCGGCGCGCCCGCCGTGGGTGATCCACGCTTTGGTGCCGGTGACCGCGTAGCCGCCGTCGACGGGCGACGCCTTGCACCGCAGCGCCGCCGCGTCGGAGCCGGCCTGCGGCTCGGAGAGCGAGTAGCCGCCGATGAGCCCGCCGCCCAGCATCTCGGGCAGCCGCTGCTGCTGCTGTGGGGTGCCGAACGTGAACAGCGGGAAGCACGACAGCGAGTGCACGCTGGTCGCCACCGCGACGGCCGCCCAACGCGCCGCGAGCTCCTCGAGCACCTGCAGGTAGGCCTCGTACGGCTGGCCCCCGCCGCCGACCTCCTCGGGGTAGGGCAGCCCGAGCAGCCCCGCCTCGCCGAGCGTCGCGAACAGGCCCTCGGGATAGGTCTCGGCCCGCTCGTGCTCGTCGACGCGCGTCGCGAGCTCCTTGTCCGCGAGGTCGCGGGTCAGGTCGAGCAGGTCCTCGGCCTCCTGGGTGGGCAGCAGCCGGTCGACGGGCATCGCGGACACTCCTTGTCGGTACGGAAAACGGTCCTAGAGTACCGATGGAAGGAGCGCTAGGGTAGGTCCATGGCCGCCGCACCATCGACGCGACGTGGTGCCGCGCGCCACTCGGAGCTCTTCGACGCGCTCATCGACCTCCTGCTCGCGGAGGGCTTCGCCCACCTCACGCTCGACGACGTCGCCGCCCGGCTGCGCTGCTCCAAGCGCACCCTCTACGCGCTGGCGGGCTCGAAGGAGCAGCTCGTGCGCGCCGCGGTCGTGCACTTCTTCGAGCGCGCCACCGAGCGCGTCGAGGCGGCCGTCGCCGCCCGCACCGACCCCGAGGCACGGCTCGCGGCCTACCTGCGCGCCGTCGCCGACGAGCTCGCCCCCGCGTCGGCACGCTTCGTCGACGACATGGCGGCGTTCCCTCCTGCCGCCGAGGTCTACGCCCGCAACACCGCGGCCGCGGCCCGCCGCGTCGGCGAGCTGATCGTCGAGGCCGTCGCGGCCGGCGCCTTCCGCCGCGACGTGCCGGTGTCCTTCGCCGCGGAGGTCATCACCGCGACGATGGTCGGGATCCAGCAGCGCCGTGTCGCCGCCGCGACGGGTCTCGGCGACGCCGAGGCCTACGAGGCCCTCGCCGCGCTGCTCCTGCACGGGCTCGCGCGAGGCTGAGGAAAAATCTCCGCCGGACCTGTCGATCGGCGTCGAGACCGTTCGTGGAGGGGTGTACCGGCGCCGCGCCGGCGCACCGCGACCGAGGAGGACCCCATGGCCCACTACCTGCTCAGCGTCATCACCCCCAGCGAGGGCGAGGCGCCCGGCGAGGACGAGATGAACGCGATCATGACCGACGTCGCGACGCTGCAGAGCGACATGCAGTCCGCCGGCGTCTGGGTGTTCTCCGGCGGGCTCGAGGCCCCCGACACCGCGACGGTCCTGGCGCGCAGCGGCGACGACGTCCTGGTCACCGACGGCCCGTTCGCCGAGCTCAAGGAGTACGTGGGTGGTCTGACGATCATCGACGTGCCCGACCTGGACGCGGCGATGCACTGGGGCCGGCGCTCGACCGAGGCCGTCGGCCTGCCGATCGAGGTCCGCCCGTTCCACTGGACCCCGTGACGGAGGACCCCGTGACGGCAGCCCCCTCCTCGGCGGCGATCACCCGGATCGTCGCCGAGGAGTACGGGCGCTGCGTCGCCACGCTCACCCGCGTCCTGGGCGACATCGACCTCGCCGAGGACGCCGTCCAGGACGCGCTGACCGTCGCGCTGGTCCGCTGGCCGGCCGACGGCGTCCCGCCCAACCCCGGCGGGTGGCTCGTCACCACGGGCCGGCGCCGCGCCCTCGACCGCCTGCGGCGCGACGCGGTGGGCCGCGACAAGGAGGCGCGCGCGGCCCGCGAGGAGCCCCCGCCCGACGACGAGCCGGACGCGCCGGAGGAGGAGGGACCCGTGCACGACGACCGCCTGCGCATGGTGTTCACCTGCTGCCACCCCGCGCTCGCCCTACCCGCCCGGGTCGCGCTGACCCTGCGCCTGCTCGGCGGGCTGACCACGCCCGAGATCGCGCGCGCCTTCCTCGTCCCCGAGGCCACGATGGCCCAGCGGATCGTGCGGGCGAAGAACAAGATCCGGGCGGCGCGCATCCCCTACCGGGTGCCCCACGACGCCGACCTGCCCGACCGCCTGCCCGGCGTGCTCGCCGTCGTCTACCTCGTCTTCACCGAGGGCCACGCGACGAGCACCCGCGACGACCTCGCCGCCGAGGCGATCCGCCTCGGGCGCCTGCTCGCCGAGCTGATGCCCGACGAGCCCGAGGTGCTGGGGCTGCTCGCGCTGATGCTGCTCACCGAGGCGCGCCGGCCCGCCCGCACCGCGCCCGACGGGACGCGGGTGCTGCTCGCGGACCAGGACCGGGCGCGCTGGGACCGCGAGCTCGTCGCCGAGGGCCTCGAGCTCGTGCGGCGGTGCCTGCGCCGGGACCGGCCCGGGCCGTACCAGGTGCAGGCGGCGATCAACGCCGTGCACGCGTCGGCGCCCGACGCCGCCGCGACCGACTGGCGCCAGATCGTCGCCCTGCACGACCAGCTCCTCGCACTCGCGCCGAGCCCGGTCGTCGCCCTCAACCGGGCGGTGGCCGTGGCCGAGACCGAGGGCCCCGACGCGGCGCGGGTGCTCGTCGACGCGCTCGCCGAGCGGCTCGACCGCTACCACCTGCTGCACGCCGTGCGCGCCGATCTCCTGCGCCGCCTCGGGCGCGAGGACGAGACCCGCGCCGCGCTGGACGCAGCCCTGGCGCGCACCGACGACCCCGACGACCGCGCGCTGCTCACGGCCCGGCGGGGCTGACACCGGTCCCGTCCGGGCGGTCCGGCCCGGCAGGATGGGGACCATGACCGGGCAGGACCCCGTGCCGGAGATGCGCATCGGCGACCGCGAGCGCCGCGCCACCGACGACCGCCTGCGCGCGGCGCTCGACGACGGCGTCCTCACGGTCATCGAGTACGACGAGCGCGTGCAGCAGTGCTGGGCCTCGCGCACGCAGCGCGAGCTCGACACGCTCGTGGTGGACCTGCCCGCGTCGTCGGCCGTGGCGCCGGCGGCGTCCGAGGCGCCGGCGACGGCGTCGGCGCACCGGCCGCCGTGGCACGAACGCCTCGGCCGGGCGGTCGTGCCGCTGGTGCTGGCCGGGGTCGCGGTCTTCGTGTGGAGCCACCTCGTCACCGCCGACGACGGGGGCGCCGTCTTCGGCAGCCGCCCCGTCACGGTGGCGCCGGGCGACAGCGAGGTGCAGGTCGGGACGCTATTCGGCAGCGCGCAGGTGGTCGTGCCGCCGGGCGTCGCCGTGCGCAGCACCGGCACGATGATCTTCGGCAGCACGGAGTGCGAGCAGGCCTGCGCGCTCCCGGCCGGCGCGCCGACGCTGCCCGAGCTCGTCGTCGACGCCAACGGCGCCTTCGGGTCGGTCGAGATCGTGACGCCCGGCGAGGCCGCGACCGGCGGGATCGACGGCGACCGCGAACGGGGCGACAACGACGATGACGACGACTGACGGACCGTGATCGGGCAGTCGCGGAGAATTTTCCCTGCTCCGGCCGGAACATCCCCGCCCGCTCCCACCGTCACAGCGCCGAGAGCCCACCCCACCGGGCACCGAGCACACACCGAGAGTGAGCAGCAGCCATGAGCACCGACGCCACCGACCGCCACTTCGCTTCCGACGGCAACATCTACGAGGCCGACGGCACCCAGGTGGGCACCTACCAGCTCGACGAGCACGGCCACCTGGCCTCGACCGCCACCGACGAGGACGGCAACGGCTACATCGACACGATCGTCGCCGACACCGACCACAACGGCACCTTCGAGACCGGCGTGGTCGACACCAACGCCGACGGCTACGGAGAGACGATCATGGTCGACACCGACGACGACGGCGACTTCGACTCGTCCGCGGTGGACACCAACGCTGACGGCGACTACGAGACCCTCGCCAGCGACCCGAACGGCTTCTGACCCATGTGAGCACTTTCCGCCCCTATGAGGGCGGAAAGTGCTCACATGCGTGTCGGTCAGGTGAAGCGGAGGCGGTGCAGGGCGCGGACCTCGTCGTCGAACGGCGGCACCGGTCCCGTCACGCGCACGCCCGGGGCGACCTCGGAGATCGACAGCGGACGCACCGGCGCCGGCGGGGCGCCGAGCTCCGCG
>CADCTH010000622.1 GCA_902805495.1 uncultured Actinomycetospora sp. | reverse complement strand
CGCCTGGCCGGGCTGCAGCCGGTGCGCCTGCCGCGAGCCGACGGCGACCTCGCCGACCACCGGCAGCTCGACGGGCTCCTCCGCGGCGGCGCGGACGTCGACGCTGCGCACGGCGAAGCCGTCGACGGCCGCCTGGTCGACGCCGGGCAGCGCGCGGTCGGCCACGACCTCCTCGGCGCAGAGCAGCCCCTGGGCGGAGGAGATGTCCACCCGCACGGGCGCCGGACGGACCGCCGCGTCGAGCACGCGCCGCAGCTGGGCCTCGACCGTCCTCACCGCGATCCACCCCACATACCGGCCATCGTCCTACGCCGGGCGCGTCCGGGGAGGGACCGACGCGCCCGGGACCGTGGGTTCGACCGGGACCGGTGACCGGGAAGATGTCCCGCATGTCCTACCTCGACGCCGCCCTGGCCGCCCTGAGCGAGCGGGACGCGCACCCGGCCGAGATCGAGGCCTTCCGCCGCCGCCTCCAGCAGCTGGCCGAGCCGGACAGCGCGGTGCTGCCCGGCGACGCACTGGAGCCGGTGCCCGACCTGCCGACCCTCGACGCCCTCGACGAGCCCTCCGACGCCGCCGCCCGCGACGCGCTGGACCGCCTCGCGGTGATCAAGCTCAACGGCGGGCTGGGCACGAGCATGGGGCTCGACGGACCGAAGTCGCTGCTGGAGATCAAGCCGGGCACGAGCTTCCTCGACGCCGTCGCCCGCCAGCTCGTCGCGCTGCGCCGGCGCCACGGCGCGCGCCTGCCGCTGCTGCTCATGGACTCCGAGGGCACCCGCGAGGCGTCGCTGGCGGCGCTGCGGCGCCACGAGGGGCTCGAGGACCCCGAGCTGCCCCTGGACTTCCTGCAGGGCTCCGAGCCGAAGCTGCGCGCCGACACGTGGGAGCCGGTGTCGTGGCCCGCCGACCCGCGCCTCGAGTGGTGCCCGCCCGGGCACGGCGACCTCTACACCGCGCTCGCCGCGTCCGGTGCGCTGGAGCGGCTGCTCGCGGCCGGCGTGCGGTGGGCGTTCGTGTCGAACTCCGACAACCTCGGCGCGGTGCCCGACGTGCGCGTGGCGGCCTGGGTCGTGGCCCACGAGGTGCCCTTCTGCCTCGAGGTGGCGCGCCGGACGCCGATGGACCGCAAGGGCGGGCACCTCGCCTCCCAGAACGGGTCGCTGGTGCTGCGCGAGACCGCCCAGGTGCCCGAGGGCGACGACTCGTTCACCGACATCGAGCGGTTCTCGTACTTCAACACCAACAACCTGTGGGTCGACCTCGAGCACCTGCGGTCGCTGCAGGCCGACGACCCGGCCGCGCCGTACCTGCCGCTGATCGTCAACAGGAAGACCGTCGACCCCACCGACAAGTCGTCGACACCGGTGCTGCAGCTGGAGACCGCGATGGGCGCGGCGATCGGGTCGATCACCTACGCCCGGGCGCTGGAGGTGCCGCGGACCCGCTTCGCCCCGGTGAAGACCACCGACGACCTGCTCGTCGCCCGGTCGGACCTCTACGACCTCACCGACGACGGCCGCATGGTGCCGACCTGGAGCGGGGACGCGCCGATGGTCAAGCTCGACGACGCCTTCAAGATGCTCGGCGACTTCGAGCGGCGCTTCCCCGGCGGCGCCCCGTCGCTGGCGGGGGCGTCGGCGCTGACCGTCGAGGGCGACGTGACCTTCGGCGCGCGCGTTACCGTGGAGGGCGAGGTCACGGTGCGCGGGCCGCGGCACGTCGAGGACGACGAGGTGCTCACGGGGTGAGCTCCCCGGCGACCCCGCCGACCAAGGCGGACCTGCGCCGGTCCCTGCTGGCCGCGCGGCGGGCGCGGAGCCCCGAGCGGCGCCGGGCCGACGCGGCGGCGCTGGCGGCGGGCCTGCCGGCGGTGCTCGACGGGGTGGGCGACCCGGTCTGCCTGTTCGTCGCCGTCGGCGGCGGGCCCGGCGCAGTACCCGATGGGCCCGACGGCGCGCTGCCGGTGCTCGACGCCGCCCGCGCGCTGGGCCGCCGGGTGCTCCTGCCGGTGACGGTCGGCGCGGCCCCGCTGGACTGGGCGGCGTTCACCGGGCGCGCCTCCCTCGGCCCCGGCCCGCACGGGCTGCTCGAGCCGGTGGGCCCGCGCCTGGGACCGGACGCCGTCGCCGACGCCGGGCTGGTCGTCGACCCGGCGCTCGCCGTGGACCACCGCGGCGTGCGCCTGGGCCGCGGCGGCGGGCACTACGACCGCACGCTCCCCCTCGCCGGCCCGCACACCCGCCTCGTCGCCCTCGTGGGCGACGACGGCCTCGTCCCCGACCCTCTGCCCGCCGAGCCCCACGACGTCGCCGTGCACGCCGTCTGGCGCCCCGCGACCGGCCTCACCCCGCTCCCCCTCGCCCGCTGACCGCCGCGGAACGGGCGTGGCGGCGCACGGGGTGTGCCAGCGTGGGGGCCACGCTGGCGTTCAACGTCAGGAAAGCCCCCACCTCGATCGACCGGCGCGTCCGCCCGGCGGAACAGGCGTGACGCTCCCGGCGTTGGCACTCTCGCGTCGCGAGTGCCATCTACACTGCGCGCGGACATCACCACCCCCTCACCGGGGGCGGACGAGATCAGGAGTGCGCGTGCCGACCTATCCCTACGCCTGCACCGCCTGCGACCACCGCTTCGAGCAGGTCCAGGCGTTCTCCGACCCGTCGCTGACCGAGTGCCCGGTGTGCCGCGGGCGGCTGCGCAAGGTGTTCTCGTCGGTGGGGATCGTGTTCAAGGGCAGCGGCTTCTACCGCAACGACGCCCGCGCGGGCGCCGGCTCCTCGTCGGAGGCCGCGAGCTCGTCCGGCGAGTCGAAGGGCTCGTCGGACGGCGGGACGAAGACGGAGTCCGGGGCCACGAGCGAGTCCGGCACCAAGAGCGACTCGGGTTCGACGGCGGCGTCCTCGGGATCGAGCTCGTCCGGGACCTCGGGCTCGTCGAGCTCGAGTGGCTCGCCCGCGAAGTCGGCCTGAGCGAGGGGAGGTCCGGGACGCCGACCCCGAGCCGGCATCCCGGACCGTTCGGTGCCCACCCGCTCCCCAGCGGCCGGCACCGTTCCTCGCACCCTGATTGACGGCTCAGCCGCCCGGAAGTTGCGGCTTCGCCCCCACGTCACCCGGTCGGGTGACGCGCCGCGCGTTTCGGATGCCGGGCGGGCGGTCAGAGCGGGCGGCGCCGGGTGGATGTGGCGGACCCCGAGGTGTCCCGCGGGCCGCCCTCCTGGGCCGCGAGCAGCGGCGAGCGCGACAGCAGGAACACCCCGACCGTCAGCAGCACGGCCCCGACGAACCCGCCGATGAGCGCGAACCCGCCGTTGACCTCCTCGCCGAGCAGGGCGACGCCCCAGAACGACGACAGCAGGGGGTTGCCCAGGATCAGGCCCGGCTGCGAGGCGAGCAGGCGCCCGGCGCGCAGCGCGTGCTGCAGGGTGAGGAACGCCGCCGGCGCGACGGGGACGAGCAGGTAGCTCTGCCAGGTCAGCAGGACCGCGTCGAGCCCGCCCTCGGCCAGCGCCTCGGTCATCGCCTTGACGATGACGGCGACGAAACCCGAGCCGATGCCGGCAGCGATGCCGTACCACGCCGCCCGCCCCACGGGGCGCGAGCGCTGGGCGATCGAGCAGCAGAGCCCGAGCAGGCCGAGGGTGACGATCGTGCCCGGGACCCACACCAGCCACCCGGCGCCCAGGGCGTCGCCGCCGCTGGGCTGCAGGGTCACGAGCAGGACGACGAGCCCGACGGACATGATCGCGACGGCGATCCACTCGCGGCGCCGCAGCGCCCCGCCGAGCACGAACCAGCCCAGCAGCAGCGTGAACGGCAGCTCCATGACCAGCACTGGCTGGACCAGGGCGATCGACCCGAGGCTCAGCGCGATCGCCTGCAGGGTGACCGCCACCGCGAAGATCGACGTGCCGACGAGCCACGCCGGGCGCTGGACCATGTCGCGCAACGTGCCGGCGCTGATCCCGCGGGCCCGGGCGCTGTCCTGCGCGGCCTTGCGCTGCAGGACGAGGGCCGTGGCGTTGGCGATGGTGGCCAGCAGCACGAGCACCACGGCCATGCCTGCGCCCGCCCCCGACCCTCTCGGTCCCGACTCCCCGGTCCCTCCGGCCGCAAACTACCGCGCACCGCAGGGCCGACGTCCCGCCGGTCCGTTGCCCGCGATCGGTGCCGCACCCACGGGGCGACTACTGCTTTCGCTCCGTCCCCATCATCCGGATGCGTCCACAGGGTCGCGGGCCGACCCGTGACCGCGAGGGCGTGGCCGCCCTAGCGTCCCCGGCGTGGGTGGACGGGACGAGCCGGGACGAGCGACGCGGTCGCGGCGGCGCTGGTGGCGCTCGCCGCCGGGCTGGCGGCGGGTGGTGGCGCTGCGGCGGG
>CADCTH010000621.1 GCA_902805495.1 uncultured Actinomycetospora sp. | reverse complement strand
GCGGGGCAGAGGAGCTGCTCGTGCAGATGATGGCGGCGGCGCTCGAGCAGCAGCTCCGGTGGCAGACCGTCGCGACGCGCCGGGTGGACGAGGAGAGCTGGCACGGGGAGCGGGACATCCGGCGGGCGCTCGAGCGGATGAGCCCGCGCGAGCGGGCGCTAATTGAAGAGTTCTACGGCTGGCTGCCGCCGCGGCAGAGCGACGCCGAGGCGCTCGAGCAGGCGGTGCTGTTCGCGGACCGGTATCAGCGCCAGTATCTCCGGCTGCTCAGGACGTTCCAAGGCATGCGGCGGGTGCTCGGGACCGTGGTCATGACCGGAGGGCAGCTCAACGTCGCCGAGCAGCAGGTCATCTCGTCGCCTGCCGGAGCACCCGAGATCCCGTGAGGGCGACCGACCGTCGCGCCGGGCCCCGACCCAAGCCGATGCCCGGAGCGGCTCGCCGCGAGTGCCGGGCGGGCGCGGCACGAGCTGGCGCGGTTTATTCGGATCCTCCGGGTGAAGCGGGAGGCCGAGGGTGGGGAGCCGGACGTTGTGTCGACGGACCGAGCGGTCGCGGGGGCGGTCACGGTGGGCGGCGCAGCACGCCACTCATGCCCGGCAGAGGGGGTGATGGGTGACGGTGACCCCCGGCCGCCCGTGGCCTGCGGGCAGTGCGGCCGGGCGTGGAGCGGGCTGTGCCGCGTCTCCGTCGGGGTGCGGCTGGCGGACGTCTCGCGCCAGCTAGGGAGCCTGTCTCACAACCCGGTGGGATGGTGTCTACGCGAGACGTTGATTCCGAGACGGCTTCTGAGACAGGCCGCGAGCACCGCAGGGGTCCGCGACGGGCACGGCTGCGGGGTGTCTCAGAAACGACCGTTTTTGAGACGGGGTGGAAGGGGACGGCCAATGGAGAATCAGACGTGTCAGACAATGTGACCGCGTCGCAAAAGAGGGCAGGGTGCGCCGGCGCGTGCCCCTAGGCGTCGGCGGTGGAACCCCTGGCCGCCATCTTCGGCGCCGTGGTCTGGGCGGTCCCGCGACCTCATCGACGGCGGCCCGTGTGGTGTAGGCGTCGGTGGTGTAGCTTTCGATCCACGACAGGCGACGGGTGTCGCCCCGTCCCACCGGAGGTCCGACCATGCCCGTGCTCCCCGAGCTCCTCGCCGCCAACCAGACGTACGCCGCCGGCTTCGCCAAGGGCGACCTGCCGATGCCCCCGGCCCGCAAGGTCGCGGTCCTGACCTGCATGGACGCCCGGATCGACCCGGCGAAGGCCCTCGGGCTGGAGGAGGGGGACGCGCACGTCATCCGCAACGCCGGCGGCCTGGCGGCGGAGGCGATCCGCTCGCTGGCCATCTCGCAGGAGCTGCTCGGCACGCGTGAGATCGTCGTCGTCCACCACACCGACTGCGGGATGCTCACCTTCACCGACGAGGTCATCCGCGGGCGCCTGGCCGCGTCGCTGGGCGAGGAGGCCGGCGCCGCCGCGGCGGGGATGGCGTTCCTGCCCTTCGCCGACGTCGAGGAGAGCGTCCGGCGGGACGTGGCGGCGATCGCGGCCTCGCCCCTGATCCGGCCCGACACCGCGGTCGCCGGGTTCGTCTACGACGTCAAGACCGGCCGCCTGACCCCGGTCGAGTAGCGAGTAGGGCGACCTCCGCGTGTGAGGACCCGGCGACGGGGATACGCCACGCGTCGCCCGTCGCGCGCGACGTCGTGCTGGTGATGATTCGGGCCCGGGGCGCGGCGATTTGCCGGCTGTGGTGACGAGGCGTGGTCTCACACCTTTGAGGATACCGAGCGTAGGGAGCCGTCCGTGCGCGTGCATACCATCGAACCCACCAGGGAGACACTGCATGGCCTCTTCTCGCGCGACCTGTCGCCGGTCCTCACGGTCGACTCTGGCGACGCCGTCGTGTTCAGCACCCTTGACGCCGGATGGGGGCTGGAGCCGCCGACGGCGCCGGGTGCCGAGCGGCGACGGTTCGAGGACGCGCGGCCGGAGTGGCGGGGCGACGGCCACGCGCTGTGCGGGCCGATCGTGGTGCGGGGTGCCGAGCCGGGGATGGTGCTCGAGGTGCGCGTCGGCGAGCTGCGCCCCGGGCGGTGGGGCTGGACGCACGCGGGCGGACCGTACGCCGACCTGAACCGCCGTCTCAGGGTGGTGGATCGGGAGGAGCTGCTGGTCTGGACCCTCGACCCCGACCTGCTCGTGGGGCGGGACCAGCACGGCCACACCGTCGGCCTGCGCCCGTTCATGGGCGTCCTCGGCATGCCCCCGGCCGAGCCGGGGAACCACCCGACGCGGCCGCCCCGCGCGACCGGCGGCAACATCGACTGCAAGGAGCTGGTGGCGGGCAGCTCGCTCTTCCTGCCGGTCGCCGTGCCCGGCGGCCTGCTCTCGGTCGGGGACGGCCACGCCGCCCAGGGTGACGGCGAGGCCGGCGGCCAAGCGATCGAGTGCCCGATCGAGCGGGGCGAGCTCGTCCTCCTCCTCCACAAGGATCTTCGGCTTGCGACCCCGCGGGCGAAGACCCCGGCCGGGTGGCTCACGCTCGGCTTCGACCCGGACCTGAACGAGGCGACGGCCGTGGCACTCGACGCGATGCTCGAGCTGCTGGGGGACCTGCTGGGGGTGGACCGCCACACGGCCCTCGGGCTGGCGAGCGTCGCGGTGGACCTGCGGGTGAGCCAGGTGGCGAACGAGGTGTGGGGCGTCCACGCGCTGCTCCCGCACGGCGCCGTCCGGTAGACGGGACCTGGCTCTTCACGTAGGTTCGGTGAGCCGGAGCTACCAGAGCGCCCCGTACGTCGGCCAGTTGGTCAGCTACCAGCAGGTGTTAGAGGCCGCTGTTAGAGGCCTTTGCCTTCCAGTCCGCCGGCGATGCGCTGGAAGCAACCCTCCGTGTCGGGGCGTTCCGCGCGACAAGCAAGCGGCCAGGGGTATCAGGGGCGGCTGCGGTGTGACGGATTAGCGGACCCCAACGTTCGGGAGACGAAGAGGCGGGGCCGGGCGCATGCGCCCGGCCCCTCCTCTGTGTGGTGCGTGTGGTGGTGTGCGCTTAGCTGACGATGAAGGGGCCGGCGATCTCGAGGACCTCGTCGGGGGTCAGGGGCGGGTCGAAGGCCTCCGGGAAGGGCAGCTCGCCGGTGAGGACGTTGAGGTAGGCGGCGTGCCGGGCCTCGACGCCGTGGATGGTCAGGGCCGCGGTCAGCAGCTCGTCCTCCTCGATGAGGTACTGGGCCGCGCCGGTGTAGGCCGACACGCCGGTGTTCTCGAGGGCGGCCGCGGTGGCCAGGAAGCCGGC
>CADCTH010000620.1 GCA_902805495.1 uncultured Actinomycetospora sp. | reverse complement strand
GCCGCCGTCGCCGGGCCCCTGGTGGATCGCGCTGGTCGCCGGGCTCGCGGCCGCGCTGCGCGAGGTGCTGGCCGTGCTCGTCGACCCCGCGGCGCTGAGCCGGTCGGGGGCGCCGGGCGGGCCGGTGCCCGCGGTCCTCACGAGCGTGCCGCCGTCGCCGGGCCCCTGGTGGATCGCGCTGGTCGCCGGGCTCGCGGCCGCGCTGAGCTACGTGCTGGCCGCGATCGTCGACGGGCATGAGGAGATGGGCCGCGACGGGGCATCCTGAGACGGTGAGCACTGTGGATCCCGGGGACGCCGTCGACCTGGCCTGCGAGCTCGTCCGTCTCGACACCCGCGGCGGCGGGGAGAGCGCCGCCGCGGCGATGCTGGCGAACCGCCTCGAGGACGCCGGGCTGGCGGTGACCGTCCACGAGACGCGGCCGGGCCGGGCGAACCTCGTCGCCCGCCACGGCACCGAGACGCCCGTGACGCTCACGGGTCACCTCGACACCGTGCCCGCCGACGAGGCCGTGTGGTCGTTCGACCCGCTGGCGGGCGACGTCGTCGACGGCCGGCTGCGCGGGCGGGGGAGCAGCGACATGAAGGCCGGCGTCGCCGCGGCGGTGGTCGCGGCGACCGAGCACGTGCGGGCGGGCGGCAGCGGCGTGCAGGTGGTGCTCACCTTCGGCGAGGAGACCGGCTGTGAGGGGGCCCGCGAGCTCCCGGCCGGCGCGCTGACGCCGTCGGGGACGCTGCTGGTGGCCGAGCCGACCGCCAACCGCGTCGTCCTCGGGCACAAGGGCGTGCTCTGGCTCGTCCTGCACGCCACCGGGATCCCCGCGCACGGCTCGCGCCCCGACCTCGGTCACAACGCCCTGGTCGACCTCGCCCGCGCCGCGGTGCGCATCCACGAGCACGACGGGTGGCCCACCAGCGCCACCCACGGCGCGACGACGGCGAACGTCGGGATGATGCGCGCCGGCGTCCAGCCCAACGTCGTCCCGGACCGCGCCGCCCTCACCGTCGACCTGCGGCTGGTCCCGGGCGACACGGCGGACGCGGCCGAGGCCACCGTCGTGGGGCTCGCGGACTGCCCCGTCACGACCGAGCGCCTCGTCGAGCTGCCCCTGATCGACACCGACCCGGGCCGGGTGGCCCGCGCCGTCGAGCTGCTCGGGGGCGGGACGGCCGGCCGGACGGCGGGGTACGCCACCTACTTCACCGACGCGAGCGTGCTCGCCGCGGCCCTCGGGGGCGCCGACACCATCGTCCACGGGCCGGGGGAGGCCGAGCAGGCGCACGTCACCGACGAGACCGCGCCGGCCGGCCTCATCGGGCCCGCCGCCGAGGCCTACCGGAGCGTGCTCGCCGCGCTGACGTGAGCGCTACGGCAGGCGGAAGAGCAGGGCGGCGAGGCCGACGACCCCGAACGCCTTGCCGTAGATCTGGCGCATCTGGCCGAGCACGTCGGCCTGCTGGACGCGCTCGACGATGAGCCCGTCCTCGACGGCCACCCAGTCGAAGAAGCTCGCCTCGTAGCGCCGCTTCGTCGCGGGCACGCCGTAGAGCTTGCCGGTGTTCGTGCCGGTCACGGTGCCGTGGGCCACGACGGCGCCGCCGTCCTCGGCGACGGTGCGCAGCTCGACGTGGAGGTCGGGCAGGCCGGCCCAGACGGCGCGGATCGCGTCGCGCGCGGCGTCCCAGTCGACGAAACCGGGGGTGAAGCCGACACAGTTCTCGCGGTAGCGCAGGACGTCGACGCAGCCCTGCGCGGCGTCGAGGTCCTGGCGGTTCACCGCGTCGAGGAAGGCGCGGTAGACCTCGGTCGGTGTGGCGACCACGGAGCTCCCTAGTTGGGGCTGTGCTCGACGGCGAACTTCGCCGTCGGCGCCCACACGGCCCGCAGCTCGCCGAGCAGCACGGCCTCGCGGGTCATCGAGCGGCGCACGAGCTGCAGCCGCTCCATGGGGCACGTCTGCTCGAGCAGCTCCTGGCGGTCGGACAGCGGGAGCAGGCAGTCGCCGGCGAGGACGTGCGCGAGCTCGGGGTCGGCGACGTCCACCGCCGCCTCGTCCTCCAGCTCGGCGGGCAGGTCGCCGTCGCCGCCCTGCTGGCGCCAGGCGGTGGTGCAGTAGCGGCGGTGCGCGGCACGCGCGGCCATCGCCAGCGGAGCGAGGTCGGTCTCGGTGTCGCCCTCGTCGTCGGGGAGCCACTCGACATTGGCGACGAGGTACGGGGCCGCGCTGTCGTCGACGTCGAGGAGCCGGAAGCGGCGGTCGCCCGTCGTCTGGAGGTCGAAGCGGCCGTCGGGGAGGCGCCGCACCTCGCGCAGGCTCGCCGTGCACCCGACGTCGTGCAGGCCCTCGCGCCCGTCGTCGGGGCTCCAGCCCTCGCGGATCGCGACCACCCCGAACTGCTTGCCCGGGAGCGCCCCGGTGACGAGGTCGATGGTCAGCTGGCGGTAGCGGGGCTCGAAGATGTGCAGTGGTAGCGACGCGCCGGGGAGCAGCACGGTCCCCAAGGGGAACAGGGGCACGGTGTCGACCACGGCGCTCACGCTACGACTCCGGGGCTCCCGGCGCCGGGTGACGCCGCGGGGCGTCGCGGGTACTCAACCCGGTTCGCCGGGCGGGCGCAGGGCCGCGAACGGGTCGGTGACGCGCAGGACGTGCTCGGAGAACCGGAAGACCGCGGCCGGGCGCCCGCCCGCGGGACCCGGGGCGGCGGTCCCGCCGGTGGGGACGAGGACGCCGCGGCGGGTCAGCACGCGCTGCAGGTTGGTGGCCGAGACGCGGTGCCCGAGGGCGGCGGCGTAGAGGTCGCGCAGCTCCGAGACCGTGAACTCCGCGGGGGCGAGCGCGAAGCCGATGTTGGTGTAGGAGAGCTTGGCCCGCAGGCGGTCGACGCCGTCGCGGGTGATCGCGCCGTGGTCGAAGGCCGTGGTCGGCAGCGCGTCGACGCGGTGCCAGGCGGTGTCGTCGGGGACGGCGGGGTCGGCGTCGGTGGGCACGAGGCCGAGGAACGCGGTGGCGACCCGGCGCGGCGCGGGCCCGCGGTCGGGGTCGGAGTAGACGCCGAGCTGCTCGACGTGCGCGACCTCGGCGAGGTCGACCTTCTCGGCCAGGTGCCGGCGCACCGAGGCCTCGACGTCCTCGTCGGGCCCCAGCCGCCCGCCCGGCAGCGCCCAGCGACCGTCGTGCGGCTCGCGGGCCCGCTGCCAGAGCAGCACGCTCGGCACCGACCCGGTGATGCGCAGGACCACGGCCAGCACGTCGTGGGCGTAGGAGCCCTGCTCGCCGCCCGTGTCCACGGAGCGTGAGCGTAGGCCGTGTCAGCGACGTGGCGTCGCGGACACTCAACGTCCGTAAAGCCACTTCGCTGACATCCCGGCCGTGGTCCTCGCCACTGACCGTGACAGCTGGTGGCGTGCGGAGCGGGCGGGAGGTAGCGTCGGCCACGTTTTCGACCACGAGGCGAAAACCACTCGAGGGTCCGGACCCGCCACCGCCGGCGGGCAGCCGGGGGAGGAGACGGCCATGACCGTCGCCAGCGCAGCCAGCACCGTGGACGACACCGCCACGCTCGTCGCGCCGCTGACCGCCGGCCCGGGGTGGGCCGAGGAGGTCCGCCGGCTCGCCCGGGAACGGGACGCCGTGGTGCTCGCGCACAACTACCAGCGCCCCGAGATCCAGGACGTCGCCGACCACACCGGCGACTCGCTCGCGCTCTCCCGCATCGCCGCCGCCAGCGACGCGTCGACCATCGTCTTCTGCGGCGTCCACTTCATGGCCGAGACCGCCAAGATCCTCGCGCCCGAGAAGACGGTGCTGATCCCCGACGCCCGCGCCGGCTGCAGCCTCGCCGACTCGATCACCGCCGACGAGCTGCGCGCCTGGAAGGCCGAGCACCCGGGCGCCGTCGTCGTCAGCTACGTCAACACCACCGCCGCGGTGAAGGCCGAGACCGACGTCTGCTGCACGTCGTCGAACGCCGTCGAGGTGGTGGCCGCGATCCCCGAGGACCGCGAGGTCCTCTTCCTGCCCGACCAGTTCCTCGGCGCCCACGTCAAGCGGATCACCGGGCGCGCGAACCTGCACGTCTGGGCCGGCGAGTGCCACGTCCACGCCGGCATCAACGGCGCGACGCTCACCGCCAAGGCGCAGGCCGACCCCGACGCCGACCTGTTCGTGCACCCCGAGTGCGGCTGCGCCACGAGCGCGCTCTACCTCGCCGGGGCGGGCGCGGTGCCCGCCGAGCAGGTCCACATCCTGTCCACCGGCGGGATGCTCGACGCCGCCAAGAACACCACCAAGGCCCGCGTGCTGGTGGCCACCGAGGTCGGCATGCTCCACCAGCTGCGCCGCGCCAACCCCGAGGTCGACTTCCGCGCGGTCAACGACCGGGCGTCCTGCCACTACATGAAGATGATCACGCCGGGCGCCCTGACGCGGGCGCTGGTCGAGGGCCGCGACGAGGTCCACGTCGACGCGGCCACCGCCGACAGGGCGCGCGGCGCCGTCCAGCGGATGATCGAGATCGGGCGGCCCGGGGGCGGGGAATGAGCTGGGAGGCCACCGCCGACCTCGTCGTCGTCGGCTCCGGCGTCGCCGGCCTGACCGCCGCGCTCGCCGCGCTGCGGGCCGGGCTGCGGGTCGTGGTGGTCACCAAGGACGCTCCCGACGAGGGCAGCACGCGGTGGGCGCAGGGCGGGATCGCCGTCGTGCTCGGCGACGTCACCGGCGACTCGGTCGAGGCCGACCTCGCCGACGCCCTCGCCGCCGTCGGCGGGCTGGTCGACGCCGCGGCCGCGCGCGCGATCCTCGCCGCCGGGCTCGCCGCCGTCGCAGGCCTGCGCGCTGAGGGCGCGGTGTTCGACGCGGTGCGGGTGCTGTGCACCGAGGGCCCCGACCGGCTGCGCGAGCTCGTCGCGCTGGGCGCGGCGTTCGACCGGGACCCCTCTG
>CADCTH010000619.1 GCA_902805495.1 uncultured Actinomycetospora sp. | reverse complement strand
GCTGCCGGGCGCGGCCGCGCAGGCCGCCCCGGTCGAGGGCACCCCCGGCGCCGCGGGCAGCGGCGACCCGTACTTCCCCTACGCCGGCAACGGCGGCTACGACGCGCTGCAATACGACCTCGACCTGCGCTACACGCCGCCGGCCGACGCCGACGTCCTGCGCGGCCGGCTGCGCGGCGTCGCCACGATCACGCTGCGCGCGACGCAGGACCTGTCGGCGTTCAACCTCGACCTGCGCGGCCTGCGCGTGCGCTCGGTCACCGTCGACGGCGAGCCCGCCCGCTGGTCGCGGGTGCAGGACGACGAGCGGCGCCGCTGGGAGCTGACCGTCCGCCCGGCGGAGGTGCTCGCCGAGGGGAGCACGGCGACGGTCGTCGTGGAGTACGGCGGCGAGACCGGTCGGCCGGAGGACACGACCGGGGCGCTGTACGGCTTCGTCACCACCGCCGACGGCGCGATCGTCGTCAACGAGCCGGAGGGCGCGCCGACCTGGTACCCGGTCGACGACGACCCGGGCGACAAGGCGACCTACACGTTCCGGATCACCGTGCCGGAGGGCAAGACCGCGGTGGCCAACGGCCTGCCGGTCGGCGACCCGGTCACCCGCGGCGGGCGCACCACCTGGACCTGGCGGGCGTCGGACCCGATGGCGAGCTACCTGTCCACGGCGAGCATCGGCGACTTCCGGCTCACCCGCGACACCGGCCCGCACGGGCTGCCGATCATCAACGCGGTCGACCGCGACGTGCGCGGCGAGGCCCTCGAGACGACCCGCGCCGCGCTCGCGCGGCAGCCGGAGATGATCCGCTTCTTCGAGCGGCGCTTCGGCCGCTACCCGTTCGAGGCGTACGGCGCGATCGTCGACGACGACAGCGTCGGCTACGCGCTCGAGACCCAGACCCGGCCGGTCTACTCCGGGGTCGCCGACGAGTCCGTCATCGCGCACGAGCTGGCCCACCAGTGGTTCGGCAACGCCGTCAGCCCCGCGCAGTGGCGGCACATCTGGCTCAACGAGGGCTGGGCGACGTACGCCGAGTGGCTGTGGGCCGAGCACCGGGGCGGCCCCACCGCCCGGGAGTCGTTCCGCTCGGCGGTCGCCTTCCTCGACGAGAAGGGCCTGTGGGAGCGCGACCTCACCCGCCCCGGGCGGGACGGGCTGTTCTCCGACCAGGTCTACGTCCGCGGCGGGGCGGCGCTGTACGCGCTGCGGCGCGAGGTCGGCCGGGAGGCGTTCTGGGAGGGCGCCCGGCGCTGGCTGGCGCGCTACGACGGCGGGGCGGCGACGACGGCGGACTTCCGGCAGGTCTACGAGGAGGTCACCGGGCGGCCCCTCGCCGGCTTCTTCGGCGACTGGCTCAAGGACGGCGAGCGCCCGCCCCTGCCCTAGTCCGGCGGCGCGGGAGGAGGCGTCAGCCGGCGCGCCGCACGTCCGCGTCGACGTCGGTGGGCAGCGGGCGGACGACGCCCGCGCTGATGACCTCGTTGGCGAGGCGGGCCCGCCGGTTGACGCCCTCGCCGATCCGGAACTTCTGGTACAGCCGCAGCAGGTGCTGCTTGACCGCGGCCTCGGTGACGACGAGCTCCTCGGCGATCTCGTGCGCGCTCGACGGCGCGACGAAGGCGTCCTGCTGCAGGGCCGGCCGGCACAGGGCGGTGAGCACCTCGAGCTCGCGGCGGGTCAGGTCGGGGGCGGAGATCCGGCGCAGCTCCAGCGTGTCGTCGCCGGCGCCGTGCACGCCCAGCCCGCCGACGCGGGTGCGCGCCGCGCCGAAGGACAGGACGTCGCCCTCGAGCAGGACGCGACGCCCGACGGGCCGGCCGTTGACGCGGGTGCCGTTGACCGACAGGCCGAGGTCGGCGACGTACACGTGGATGCCCCGGCGGACGATCTCCGCGTGCAGGCGCGACACGCTGGGGTCGTCGAGCGCGATGTCCACCCCGTCCCCCCGCCCGACGGTGGTGATGTCGTCGCGCAGCGCGAAGCTCTGACCGGTGTCCTCGAGGCGCAGGTGGGGCGCGGTCACGGGAGGTCCTCCACGAGGAGTGGTGCGAGGCGGGTCGGGGACCTGTCCGGCAGGTCAGGGCCGGAGGGCGGTCGGGCAAGGGTCGCCTTGCCCCGTGCGGTGCCACCTACCCCCCGGTGGTCGGGGGCAAGCGGAGGGCCCGCCGGGACCGCGGGGCTGCGGACGCGGGAGGATGCGGCCATGAGCAGCAGCGGGTCGGGCCTGGTCGCGCAGCTGCCCCTCGCCGCCGTGCTCTGCGTCGTCGCCGCCGGCCTGCTCGTCGTCGCCCTCGCCGACTGGGAGGCCGGGTGCGTCGTCGTCGCGCTCGGCCTGCTGCTCGGCGCCGGGCTGCGCCTGTCGCTGCCGGTGGGCCGGGCGGGCGCCCTCGTGGTGCGCAGCCGGGTCCTCGACGCGGCCCTCCTGCTGATCGCCGGGCTGGGCGTCATGGTGCTCGCGCTCAACGTCCCGGGCGGCTGATCCCGGCGGCAGCCCCCCTCGTAGGCTGGCCCGACGACCGCCCGCGCGCCCGGCGGCACCCTCGTCCCCGAGCATGCGGAGCATCCTTCATGGCCAGTCCGAGCCCCGTCACCGTCACCGTCACCGGCGCCGCCGGCCAGATCGGCTACGCGCTGCTGTTCCGCATCGCGTCCGGCCAGCTGCTCGGCCCCGACACCCCGGTGCGGCTCCGGCTGCTCGAGATCGAGCCGGCGCTCAAGGCCGCGGAGGGCACCGCGATGGAGATCGACGACTGCGCCTTCCCGCTGCTGGCCGGCATCGACATCACCGCCGACGCCCGCGCCGCCTTCGACGGGGCCAACGTCGCCCTGCTCGTGGGCGCCCGCCCGCGCACCGCCGGCATGGAGCGGGGCGACCTGCTGTCGGCCAACGGGGGGATCTTCAAGCCCCAGGGCGAGGCGCTCAACGCCGGCGCGGCCAGCGACATCAAGGTGCTCGTCGTCGGCAACCCCGCCAACACCAACGCGCTCATCGCTGCCTCGCACGCCCCTGACGTCCCGGGCAGCCGCTTCACCGCGATGACCCGCCTGGACCACAACCGGGCCCTGTCGCAGCTGGCCAAGAAGACCGGCCGTCCGGTCGGCGAGATCAAGCACCTGACGATCTGGGGCAACCACTCGGCGACCCAGTACCCCGACTGGTCGCAGGCCACGATCGGCGGCACCCCGGCCGAGGAGGTCGTCGGCGACCGCCAGTGGCTGGAGAGCACCTTCATCCCGACCGTCGCCAAGCGCGGCGCCGCCATCATCGAGGCCCGCGGCTCGTCGTCGGCGGCGTCGGCGGCCAACGCCGCGATCGACCACGTCCACGACTGGGTCAACGGCACCCCCGACGGCGACTGGACCTC
>CADCTH010000618.1 GCA_902805495.1 uncultured Actinomycetospora sp. | reverse complement strand
CGATGGCCAGCTCGGCGGCGGCGAGCTTGGAGGCCATGCCCCCGGTGCCCAGCGACGAGGGCCGGCCGACGCGCACGCCGGCGAGGTCGGCGCCGCCGGTCACCTCGCGGACCAGCGCGGCGCCGGGCGCGCGCGGGTCGGCGTCGTAGACCCCGTCGACGTCGCTGAGCAGCACGAGCGCGTCGGCGGAGATCACGTGGGCGACGAGGGCGGCGAGCCGGTCGTTGTCACCGAAGCGGATCTCGTCGGTGGCCACGGTGTCGTTCTCGTTGACCACCGGGACGACGCCCAGGTCGAGCAGGCGCTCGAAGGTGCGGCGCGCGTTGCGGTAGGGCCCGCGGCGCACGACGTCGTGGGAGGTCAGCAGGACCTGGCCGACCGTGCGGCCGTGGCGGGCGAAGGCGTCGGCGTAGGCGCGGGTGAGGTGCAGCTGCCCGACGCTCGCGGCGGCCTGCTGGGTCGCGAGGTCGCGAGGGCGGCGCGGCAGCCCCAGCGGGCGCAGCCCCGCGGCGATCGCGCCGGACGACACGAGCACCACCTGCGTGGCCCCGGACCGGGCGGCGACGGCGTCGACCAGCGCGTCGAGCCGGGCGACGTCCAGGCCGCCGTCGACGCTAGTCAGCGACGACGACCCGACCTTGACCACCAGCCGCCGCGCGCCGGCGACGGCCTCCCGGGCGGTCACGCCGGGTCCCGGGGGAGGTCCTCGTACTCCTCGTGCCAGGGCGCCACGCCCAGCTCGTCGTCGCTGCGGTGGCGCCGGCGCTCGTCGCGGGCGGCGCGGCGCTCCGACGCCGAGATGCGGTCGACGCGGTCGTGGCCCTCGAGGCGCGGGTCGGTGCCGCGGTTGCCGCGCATCGCCGCGACGCCCGCGGGCGTCGAGGGCTCCCAGTCGAAGGTGTGGATGCCGATGGTCACCATGTCGCCGGGCACCGCGCCGGCGTCGGCGAGGGCCTTCTCGACACCGAGGCGCGCGAGCCGGTCGGCGAGGTAGCCGACGGCCTCGTCGTTGGTGAAGTCGGTCTGGCGCACCCAGCGCTCGGGCTTCTCGCCCTTGACGAGCCAGGATTCCTTCTCTTGGCCATCCTCGGGGTCGCGCTCGACGGCGAACCCGGTGTCGTCGACGGCGGTCGGGCGCAGCACGACGCGCGGGGCGGTCGACGGCGGCGCCGTCGCCCGGGCCTCGTCGACGACGGCGGCCATGACGTAGGCCAGCTCCTGGAGCCCGGCGTGCGACGCCGTCGAGATCGCGACGACGGGCCAGCCGAAGCCGGCGACGTCGTCGCGGACCATCTCGGCGAGCTCGGCGGCGTCCGGGACGTCCATCTTGTTGAGCGCGACGATCCGCGGCCGCGCGGCGAGGTCGGTGCCCAGCGCGGGGGTGTAGGCGGCGAGCTCGGCCTCGAGCGCGCGGATGTCGGACACGGGGTCGCGCTCGGGCTCGAAGGTCGCGCAGTCGACGACGTGCACGAGCACCGAGCAGCGCTCGATGTGGCGCAGGAAGTCCAGGCCGAGGCCCTTGCCGGCGCTGGCGCCGGGGATGAGGCCGGGCACGTCGGCGACCGTGAAGGTCGACCCGCCCGCGGACACGACGCCGAGGTTGGGCGCGAGCGTGGTGAACGGGTACTCGGCGATCTTCGGCTTGGCGGCGCTGATGGCGCTGACCAGCGAGGACTTGCCCGCGCTGGGGTAGCCGACCAGCCCGACGTCGGCCATCGACCGCAGCTCGAGCACGAGGTCGCGCTGCTCCCCCGGCTCGCCCAGCAGCGCGAACCCCGGGGCCTTGCGCGACGGCCCGGCCAGCGCGGCGTTGCCCAGCCCGCCGCGCCCGCCGCGGGCGGCGACGAACCGCGTGCCGATGCCGGTGAGGTCGTGCAGCACCTCGCCGTCGGGGTCGAGCACCACCGTGCCCTCCGGCACGGCGAGCTCGATGTCCTCGGCGTTGGCCCAGTTGCGGAAGCTGCCCATGCCGGGGCGGCCGCTGCCGGCCACGGCGTGGGGACGGTGGTGGAAGTCGAGGAGCGTGTGCACGCCCGGGTCGACGACGAGCACCACGTCGCCGCCCCGGCCGCCGTTGCCGCCGTCCGGCCCGCCGAGGGGCACGAACTTCTCGCGGCGGATCGACGCGCAGCCGTGCCCGCCCGCACCCGCCGTGACGTGCAGCGTCACGTGGTCGACGAAGCGGGCCATCGCGCGGCCGGTCCTTCCTGGGGGACGAACGAAAGGGGTGGGCCCGGATCCCGGACCCACCCCTGACGGTACTGCTGAGGACTGATCAGGCGGAGACGGTCTCCTCCGCCGGGATGACGCTGACGTTCTTGCGCCCGCGCTTGGTCCCGAAGGTCACGGCGCCGGGCACCAGGGCGAACAGCGTGTCGTCGCCGCCGCGGCCGACACCGGTGCCCGGGTGGAACTTGGTGCCGCGCTGGCGGATCAGGATCTCGCCGGCCTTGACGACCTGGCCGCCGAAGCGCTTGACGCCGAGGCGCTGCGCGTTCGAGTCGCGGCCGTTGCGGGAGCTGGATGCACCCTTCTTGTGAGCCATGGCTGCTCCCCTTACTTCGAGATGTCGGTGACCTCGAGGCGGCTGTAGCGCTGGCGGTGGCCGACGCGCCGCTTGTACCCGGTCTTGTTCTTGTACTTCAGGATCTTGATCTTCGGGCCCTTGTGCTCGCCGACGATGCTCCCGGAGATGGAGACCTTCTCCAGGTCGGACGCCGAGCTGAGCACGGTGCCGCCGTCGACGACGAGCACGGGCTGCAGGTCGACGGTGTCACCGTCGAGGAGCTCCACGTCGATGACGTCGCCGACCGCGACCTTGTACTGCTTGCCGCCGGTCTTCACGATCGCGTACATCTTCCGCGGGACTCCTGTCTGGCTGCGGGCTGTCTGGCTTCGGCGCGGCCCGTGCGGAACAGGCGCGGCGCTGGTGCTGCGGGCGCTGGCAGAGCCTGTCCCGGCGGGCACCGACGTCCAAGAGTACCCGTCCGCGGCCCGCGGCCCGCACCCCGGGGGGCGGGCCGCGGCGCTACGGCGGGGGAAGACGATCAGGCGCCGTCGACGGGCGGGCCCGCCGGCCGGGACGCGGCTCGGCGTCGCCGCGGACGCCGCGCGCCGCTCGGCGGCGTGGCCTTCTCGGGAAGCGGCTCCTGCGGGTCGTCCCCGGAGCCCGCGGGGG
>CADCTH010000617.1 GCA_902805495.1 uncultured Actinomycetospora sp. | reverse complement strand
GGGATGCGGAAGTTCGTCGGGGACCCGCTCCTGGTGCGTGAGGGACGGTCCTTGCGGCCGACGGCGACCGTCCTGGATCTCGCCGGCCCCATCCGCGAGGCACTCGACGGCGAACCGCATGCTCCGCGGGTTCGATCGCCTCCCGCTGGCCATCACCGATCGCCCGCGGTGAACACCATGATCGCGGCGTCGTCGACCAGGCCGGATCCGAGCGAGGACAGGACGTCGGCCAAGCCGTCGACGACCCCCCGGGCCGTCCCTCGGGGCAGCTCGGCGACCAGCGCGGGAAGGTCCTCGTCGAGCATGGTGCCGTCCGGCCGACGGGCCTCGGTCAGTCCGTCGGTGTGGAGCAGCAATCCGTCGCCCGGCCGCAGCGTCGTCGTGATCGCTCGGAAGCGGGGCCGGGCCAGGAGCCCGACGGGCTGCCCACCCACGGTGTCGACGGCCTCGACGGGGGCGTCCCGGGGGACGACCAGGGCGGGCGGGTGCCCGCCGCTGGCCAGCGTCACGGTGAACCCGGGGTCCGCCGGGACGAGGACGCCGTAGATCAGCGTGCACCAGCTCGTGGACGTCGTGCCACGCTCCTGCCGCAGGCTGGTGTTGAGGGTGGTCAGTACCGAGACCGGATCGCTGTCGTAGACCGCGGCGGCCCGCAACGTGTAGCGGATCAGGGAGGTGAGGACGGCCGCACCGGGGCCCTTGCCGCAGACGTCGCCGAGGAAGAACCCCCACCGGTCGTGGGCCAGCGGGAAGAGGTCGTAGAAGTCTCCGCCGATCTCCTCCACCGAGGCGCTGTGGTAGTACGCGGCGATGTCGAGCCCGGGCACGCCGGGCAGCGCCGGCGGCAGCAGCGTGCGCTGCAGGGTGGTGGCCAGTTGCTCCAGGCGGTCCCTCTCGAGGTCCGCCTGCCGGCGGGCACGCAGCAGTTCGACCTCGTACGCGCGGCGGTCGGCAGCGTCGATGACCATGATCCGCACCCGCGACGGCCCGTCGTCGGACGCCTCCTTCACCACCGCGTCGACCAGCACGGGCAGGCGCCGTCGATCGGCGGTCCGGACCTCGAGCGCCACCGAGTGCACGGAGCCCTGGAGCAGGAGCAGGGGTGCGAAGTGGGTCTCGTGGTACATCCTGCCGCCCACGGTGAGCAGATCCGCGAAGCGCATGTGGCCGACCACCTGGTCGTGCTCGTAGCCGAGCCACCGCAGCAGCGTGGCGTTGATCCGCACGATGTGGCCGTCGGGCGTGGTCGAGAGGTAGCCGCACGGGGCGTTGTCGTAGAGGTCCTCGGCGGTCTCGATCAGCTCGGAGTGGTGCAGGCGCTCGGCACGCACGGCGTCGGTGTCGTCGGTCGGGCCCACGTCACGCGACCGCGAGAGCCGGGAGCCAGTCCTGGATCGCCCCGACGACCTGGCCCGGCGCGCTGAGGTTCGGACAGTGGCCCGTGGCGCCGAGGACGACCAGGGTGCTGTCGGGGATTCGGGAGTGCACGAACTCGCCCACCTCGAGCGGGGCGATGACGTCCTCGCGGGACTGCAGGACCAGGCACGGCACGTCGACGCGGCCGAGGTCGTCGCGGTTGTCGGAGGTGAAGGTGACCCGGGCGAAGTGGAGGGCGATCGAGGGGTCCGTGCGGCAGAAGCTGTTGGTCAGCTCCTCGCCGAGCTCGGGACGGTCGGGATTGCCGACGATCGCCGGCGCCATGGCCGCCGACCAGCCCAGATAGTTGCTGTCCAGCGACTCGAGGAGCTCCTCGATGTCCGCCGCCTCGAAGCCGCCCCGGTACGGCGGGTCGTCCACGTAGCGGGGCGACGGCCCGACGAGGACCAGTCCGGCGAAACGGTCCGGCTCCCGTACGGCGGCCAGGACGCCGATCATCGCGCTCACCGAGTGCCCGACGAACACGACGTCGCGCAGGTCGAGCTCCTCGCAGATCGCCAGGACGTCGCGGGCGTACCCCTCCAGCGAGGCGTACCGCGTGGGGCTCCAGGCCGAGAGGTCCGAGCCACCGGCGCCGACGTGGTCGAAGAGGACGACCCGGTGGTCGCGCTCGAACGCGGGGGTGACCAGCCGCCACATCGACTGGTCGCAGCCGAACCCGTGGGCGAACAGGAGCGTGGGGCCACCCGCGCCCCCTGCGACGGACACCCGGTTCCGGGTCCTCACATCCACCGGACGATTGTCGCAGCGAGTCCTCGCCGGACCAATCGCTCTCCTGTCTGCCGTCCCGCCGCGGTGGCTGGGTACACGAGGTCTGGTAGCGAGGACGGGAGACGGCGATGGCACCACGGGCGGTCTGGAGCGGGGCGATCACGTTCGGCCTCGTGACGATCCCGGTCGGGCTCTACAGCGCGACCGAGGACCACACGATCCACTTCCACCAGTACGTCCGCGGCACCTCCGACCGCGTCCGCGTGCAGCGGGTGGACGAGCGCACCGGCGACCTGGTGCCGAACGACGACATCGTCAAGGGACGCGAGGTCGAGGGCGAGATCGTCGTCGTGGAGCCCGACGAGCTCCGCGAGATCGCGCCCGGCCGCTCCCAGGCCATCGACGTGGTCGAGTTCGTCGACCTCGCCGACATCGACCCGGTGTACTTCGACCGCACCTACTGGGTGGCGCCGAGCGACGAGCGGTACACGCACTCCTACGGGCTGCTGTGCCGGGCGCTGGCGCAGAGCAACCGCGCCGGCATCGCCACCGTCACCATGCACGGCCGCGAGCACCTCGCCGCGCTGCGCGCCGACGGCGACGTGCTGGCGCTGCAGACGCTGTTCTGGGCCGACGAGGTCCGCGACCCCACCGAGCAGCTCTCCGCGCTCCCGGTGCACGACGAGCCGAAGCAGCAGGAGCTCGACACGGCGATCCAGCTCGTCGGTGCCATGACGACGACGTGGAAGCCCGACCAGTACGAGGACACCTACACCGAGCGCGTCGAGCAGCTCATCGCCGAAAAGCGCGGGGGCCGCGAGGTCGTGCCCGCGGAGGCGCCCGCCGAGGCCACCGACGTCGGCGGCCTGCTCGAGGCCCTGCGCCGCGGCGTCGAGGCCGCCGGGGGCCAGGATGCGTCGGGCGGGGGTGACGGACCCGACGGCGGAGGGAGCGCCGGCGGGGACGACGACCGCGGCGGCGACGACGGCGACGACCTGGCCACCCTGAGCAAGGCCGAACTGTCCCGGCGGGCGCGGGAGCTGGACATCTCCGGCCGGTCGACGATGAACCGCGACGAGCTGGCGCGCGCCGTCGCCGAGGCGAGGTCGTCCGCGCGGGCCTCCTGACGGCCCGGTCTCGGGTGTGGGCGGGCCCTGCACCTCCCGGTGGCGGATCCGCGACCCTGGTGGATCGAGGACACCGCTTCGTATGATGCGCGTCACAGACGGAAGCCGATCATCGCACTGCGGACGGCCGGGGGTCCTGACGATGCAACCTGCCACGAGCGCACGGCCGGCCCCGACGGCGAAGGAGACCCGCCGCGTCGCGGGCGCCACGCTGATCGGCACGTCCATCGAGTGGTTCGACTTCTTCGTCTACGGCGCGGCGGCCGCCCTGGTGTTCGGCAAGCTCTTCTTCCCCTCGGCGAACCCGCTCACCGGCACGCTGCTGGCGCTGTCGACGTTCGGGGTCGGCTTCGTCGCCCGCCCGTTCGGCGGCGTGATCTTCGCGCACTTCGGGGACCGGATCGGGCGCAAGTCGATGCTCGTCCTGTCCGTCGTGATGATGGGCGGCGGCACGTTCCTCGTCGGGCTGCTGCCGACCTACGCGACCATCGGCGTCGCCGCGCCGATCCTGCTCGTGCTGCTGCGGATCGTGCAGGGCATCGGCCTGGGGGGCGAGTGGGGCGCGGCCGCGGTGATGGCGGTCGAGTACGCGCCGCCGAACCGCCGCGGCTTCTTCGGCAGCTTCCCGCAGACGGGGGTGCCGGCCGGCATGCTCACCGCGAACCTCTCGCTGCTCATCGTGTCCGCGGTGCTGTCCGACGAGGCGTTCCTGTCCTGGGGCTGGCGGCTGCCGTTCCTCGCCTCGATCGTGCTGGTCGTCGTCGGCATCGTGATCCGCCTCCGCGTGGCCGAGTCCCCGGTCTTCGAGGCGGCCAAGAGCGCCGGGAAGATCGAGCGGCAGCCGGTGATCGCGGTGCTGCGCCGCCAGCCGCTGAACGTCCTGCGGGCCGCGGGCCTGCGGTTCGCCGAGAACAGCACGTTCTACATCCACACCACGTTCGTCCTGACCTACGGCACGGTCGTGCTCGGGCTGGCGCGCAACGACCTGCTGCTCGCGGTCATCGTCTCCTCGGCCCTGGGGCTGGTCAGCATCCCGTTCTACGGCTGGGCCTGCGACCGGTTCGGGCGACGGCCGGTGGTGCTGTGGGGCTCGCTGGTGCTGCTCGCCATGAGCTGGCCGTACTTCTGGGCGCTGGACACGCGGTCGCTGCCCTGGATCGTGCTGGCCACCGTGGTGGCGGTGAACATCGGCAACTCCGCGGTCTACGCGCCGCAGCCCGCCTACTTCTCCGAGCTGTTCGAGCCGGAGGTGCGCTACAGCGGGGCGTCGATCGGGGCCCAGGGCGCGAGCGTGTTCGCGGGCGGGCTGGCCCCGGTGATCGCCACAGCGCTGCTGGACGCGACCGGCGGCTGGGGCTGGATCGCGGTCTACATGTCGGCGATGGTGCTGATCACGATCGTCGCGGCGCTGTTCTCGCCGGACCCGTACCTGGCGGCGTTGCGCAGGGGCGAAACGCTCCCGGTCTGACGGGCGCGTACGGCGGCGGGGCGCTGGGCACCCCCGCGTGTCGTCCAGGGCCCCGTTCACGCGCGGGCCGGGCCGACCCCGTGCGCCGTCCCCCAGGAGTGAGCTGATGAGCAACCGCGTGCCGGAACGAGCGTCGCCGGCGGCCGAGCCGTCCGTCGGGGAACTGATGACCCGGCTCTCCGAGCAGACCTCGCGGCTCGTCCGCGACGAGCTGGCGCTCGCCCAGGTGGAGCTGAAGAACACCGCCCGCCAGGCCGGGAAGGGCGCGGGCCTGCTCGGCGGCGCCGGCCTGCTCGCCCTCTACGGCCTCGGCGCCGCCATCGCCACCGCGATCATCGCGCTGGCCCTGGTGCTGCCGCTGTGGGCGTCGGCGCTGATCGTGACGGCGGTGCTGTTCGTGGCCGCCGGCGTGGCGGCGCTGCTGGGCAAGAAGGAGGTCGAGCAGGTGTCGCCGACCCCGCAGCGCACCGTCGACAACGTCGCCCGCGACGTCGAGCAGGTACAGGAGGCCCGTCACCGTGACCACACCCGGTCCTGAGACCCCCACCGGCGCCCGCACCCCGCCTCCGGGGCCGGACGCGACGCCCGAGGAACTGGTCGCCGACATCGAGGCCACCCGCGCCGAGCTCGGCGACACCGTCGAGGCCCTGAGCCAGAAGCTCGACGTCAAGGCCCAGGCCCGCGACTCCCTCGAGGACGCCAAGCAGCGCGGCATCGACGTGTTCCAGCAGACCCGGGACGCCGCGACCGACGAGCACGGCAACCTCACCCCGGAGGCCCGCTCGATCGCGATCAAGGTCGCCGCCGGTGTCGGCGTCGTGGTCGTGCTGCGGGTCATCTGGAAGAAGGTGCGGGGATGAGCCAGCAGACGGACGCGGCGGCCAGCACGAGCGCGAAGATCCTCTACCGCCCGGTCGGGATCGTGAGCTCGATCCTCGGGGGCCTGGTCGCCAACCTGGTGTTCAAGAAGGTGTGGCAGCGCGCCGCACCGCCGCAGGCGCCGGACGATCCGCCCAACGCCCTGGATTCGGGCGCCGACCTCAAGACCATCCTGTTCGCCGCCGGGATGCAGGGCGCGATCTTCGCGGTCGTGAAGGTGCTCGTCGACCGCGGCGGTGCCCGCGCGTTCCAGCGCTGGAGCGGCGAATGGCCGGGGAACTGACGACGAACGGCTGCGGGCGGCGCTGACGGGCGACGCCGTCGGCGGCGCGCCGTACGATCACCCGGGTGACCCAGGACACCATCCGGCTGCGGCTGATCGGCCGCTTCCGGGTGGAGGGCGGGGTCCACGGCCCGGTCCCGAGTGGTCAGGCCGAACGCCTGCTGAGCGTCCTCGCCGCCCACCACGGCCGCTTCCTGCCCACGGGCGTGCTCACCGAGCTCCTCTGGCCCGGCCGCCGGCCCGCGGAGCCGGAACGGAACCTGGCCGCCCTCGTCAGCCGGCTGCGACGGTCGGTGGGCCGCGGGCGCATCGAGGGCGACCCGCGGGCCTACCGCCTCGTGCGCGACGCCACCACTACGGTCGACGTCACCGAGGCGGCCGACCTCGTCGCCGCCGCCGAGCGCGAGCTCGCCCAGCGCCGCCACGCCCTGGCCGCGACGAGCGCGGAGGTCGCCGTGGGCCTGCTGGCCGACGGCACCCCGCTCGCCTCCGAGCCGGACGCCGCGTGGGCCGAGGAGGTGCGCGACCAGGTGGTCACGGGGCTCGCCCGGGCCCGCGCCGTCCGCTGGACCGCGGCCCTCGAGCTCGGCGACCTCGACGCCGCCATCGACGAGGCGTCCCACGCGCTGGCCGCGAACCCGCTCGACGAGCCCGCCTGCCGCGCCCTGATGCGGGCCCACCAGCGGCGGGGTGCGGACGCCGCCGCCCTCGCCGCGTACGAGCAGCTGCGGCGGACCCTGGCCGACGCGTTCGGCACCGACCCGTCCCCCGCGACCCGAGAGGTGTTCCTCGCGCTGCTCCGCCCGGACCACGACCCGACCGGGCCCGCTCCGCGTCCCGCCCGTCCCCCGGGCCCGTCCGCGCTGCCGGGCAGGGAGGACGAGCTCGCGGTCCTGTCGCGCGCCTGGGCCGCCGCGACCCGCGGGCACGGTGGGCTCGTGCTGATCACCGGCGAGGCCGGCATCGGCAAGAGCGCGCTGAGCGCGGTCCTGCGCGCCGAGGCCCGCCGCAGCGGCGGCCTCGTCGAGATCGTCCGGTGCTCCGAGGCGGAGCGCTCGCTGTACCTGCAGCCCCTCGCCGAGGCCGTGCGCGGGATCGTGCTGCGGCAGGCCCCCGACGCCGGCGACCTGCTCCCCGAGCGGGAGCGGGTGGCCCTGGCCGACCTCGTGCCCGAGGTCGCCCCGCCGCGCGCGCCGGTCACGTCGCCCTCGGAGCTGCGCCGGCGGCGGACGCTGGAGGCGATGGCGCAGCTCTTCGGTCAGGTGGCGACGTCGCGCCCGGTGCTGCTCGCGGTGGAGGACCTGGAGCACGCCGGGCAGCAGACGATCGAGGCGCTGCACTTCCTGGCCACGCGGATGACCGAGCGGCGGGTCCTCGTCGTGGCCACGGAACGGACGTCCGAGGCCCCGGGCGCCGCGACGACCCTGCGCGACGTGGCGACGCACCTCGAGATCGGGGCCCTCTCGCGTGACGCCGTGCGGTCATTGCTCGCGCAGGCCGGCCGGGAGCACGACCTCGAGCGGTTCGTGGCGTGGACCGGGGGCTCGCCACTGCTGGTCAGCGAGCTGCTCCGGCACCCCGAGAGCGTGACCCCCGACGGCGACGGCGCGGTGCCGGCCATCCCCGGCTCGCTGCAGGAGGCGCTCTCGCGCCGGCTGGCCGCGACGGCCGAGGACGTCACGCTGCTGCTCGCGCAGGCCGCGGTCTGGGGCACGTCCTTCCGGCTCGACGATGTCGCCGCGCTGTCGGGGACGGACGTGGAGGAGTGCGCCCACCGGGCCGGGCGGGCCACGCGGGCCGGCTTCCTGGTCGCCGACGGCCCGAGCTACCGCTTCGCCAGCGACATCGTGCGCCGGATCGCCTACGAGT
>CADCTH010000616.1 GCA_902805495.1 uncultured Actinomycetospora sp. | reverse complement strand
CCTCGTCGTCGCGGGTGTCCTCCAGGCCGCCCGACGCGTCCTCGTCGTACTGCGCGTTGGGGTCGTTGGAGTCCTTCTCCTCGGACATGCCGATCGGGCCCACGCGCCGGCCCTGGAGGAACTGCTGCACCGCCGGCTCCTCCGAGGTCAACAGCACCTCGCGCGGGCCGAACATGATGAGGTTGCGGCGGAAGAGCATGCCGATGTTGTCCGGCAGCGACCGCGCCGTGCCCAGGTGGTGGGTCACGATGAGGATCGTCGCGTCGAGCTGGGTGTTCAGGTCGACCAGCAGCTGGTTCAGGTAGGCCGTGCGCACCGGGTCGAGGCCGGAGTCGGGCTCGTCGACCAGGATGATCTCGGGGTCGAGCACGAGGGCGCGGGCCAGGCCGGCACGCTTCTTCATGCCGCCGGAGATCTCGCCGGGGAGCTTGTCCTCCGCGCCCGAGAGCCCGACCATGTCGAGCTTCTCCATGACGATGTCGGAGATTTCCTTCTCGCCCTTGCGGGTGTGCTCACGCAGGGGGAAGGCGATGTTGTCGAACAGGTTCATCGACCCGAACAGCGCGCCGTCCTGGAACAGCACGCCGAACAGCTTGCGGATCTCGTAGAGCTTCGACTCCGAGCACCGCACGAGGTCGGTGTCGTGGATGAAGATCGAGCCCTTCTCCGGCTTGAGGAGACCGATGATCGACTTCAGGAGGACAGACTTGCCGGTGCCCGACGGGCCCAGCAGGACGCTGACCTCACCCGCGGGAAGCGTCAGCGTGACGTCCGACCAGATGGTCGAGCTGCCGAACGACTTCGTCAGGTTCTTGATGCCGACCTCGACGCCCGCCATGGAGTCCTCCCGCTGTCGCCGTGGTGTCGCCGAATGCACGCCCTGTGTTACCGACGCCATCGAGCCGGCACCCCACGAGAGGGGCGTCACGTCCTCAACGACGGATGAGCGAGAAGGTTACTCGGCCGACAACTTGGGCACTCGCCGGGTCGCGGTCACCCGGACACACCCCGGGACTGCACCGGAAGGGTGGCGGCGGGCGGTCGACCCCACGCGTTCGGCGGACCGGGTGCTGCCACCCGACGCGCGGACGGGTGCCGTCCCCGGAGCGGAGACACCCCGTTGCCGACCCCGGAGACGACGACGGGGCGGGGACCCGAAGGTCCCCGCCCCGTGCGTGCTGCGCTGCGAGAGCGCGCGAGATCAGGTCAGGCTGATCTTCGCGCCGGCCTCCTCGAGCTTCGCCTTGGCCGCGTCGGCGGCCTCCTTGTTGACGCCCTCGAGGATCGGCTTCGGGGCGCTCTCGACGAGCTCCTTGGCCTCCTTGAGGCCCAGGCCCGAGACGACCTCGCGGACGACCTTGATGACCTGGATCTTCTTGTCGCCGGCGGCCTCGAGGACGACGTTGAACTCGTCCTTCTCCTCCTCGACGGGGGCGGCGGCACCGCCGGCGGCCGGGGCGGCCGCGGCGGCGACCGGGGCGGCCGCGGTGACCTCGAAGGTCTCCTCGAACTTCTTCACGAACTCGGAGAGCTCGATCAGGGTCATGTCCTTGAAGGCGTCGAGCAGCTCGTCGGTGGACATCTTCGCCATGGTGGCTCCTAGAGAATGATCAGTGATGGAATGGGGCGAGCCGACTCAGGCGTCGGCCGCCTCGGCGTCGGCGGACTCGACCGCCGCGACCGCGTCCTCGGTGGTGGCACTGCCCTCGGCCGCCCGCTTGTCCTGCAGGGCCTGCGCGAGACGCGCGACCTGCGAGGCCGGGGCGTTGAACAGCTGGGCCGCCTTCGTGAGGCTGCCCTTCATCGCGCCGGCGAGCTTGCCCAGCAGCACCTCGCGCGACTCGAGGTCGGCGAGCTGCGTGACCTCGGTGGCGGAGAGCGCACGGCCCTCCATGTAGCCGCCCTTGACGACCAGGGCCCTGTTGTCGCGCTGGAAGTCGCGGAGCGCCTTGGCGGCGTCCACCGGCTCCCCGGCGATGAAGGCGATGGCCGTCGGGCCGACGAACAGGTCGTCGAGACCCTCGACCCCGGCGTCGGCGGCAGCCCGCTTGACCAGGGTGTTCTTGGCGATCGCGTAGGTGACGTCCGAGCCCAGCGACCGGCGCAGCTGCGAGAGCTGCTTCATCGACAGGCCGCGGTACTCGGTGACGACCATGGCCGAGGCGTCGCGGAACTCCGCGGCGATCTCGGCGACGGCAGCCACCTTCTCGGCGTTCGGAGCACTCTCGGTCTCGGTAGCCATGCGCGCCTCCTCTCTGCGTACTCGGGCGAGTGCTGGTCAGGCCCGGGAACGGCGAACGCCCCGTGCGCAGGCGCACGGGGCGTCGGAGCGGCGCGCGGGCCTCGGTCGAGCCGGCCCGGCGGAGCCACGAGCCTCGTCCTCCTGCGCGGGCCGCCCCCGTCGTGGGGCCTTCGTCCGGTCGGACCTCCCGCGTGGGGCGGCCCGGCGGAGACCAGCGGTCTCGGGTGGATCGGGGTTCGATCTCTCTGCAGCCTACGCGGTGCTCACGCGTCGGCGGACAGCAGGTTGCGCGTGCGGTTCGGGTCGACCGCGATGCCCGGGCCCATCGTCGTCGTCACGGTGATCTTCTTGACGTAGCGGCCCTTGGCCGCCGACGGCTTGGCCCGCAGGATCTCGTCGAGGACCGCACCGTAGTTCTCGATGAGCTTCTCGGTGTCGAAGCTGGCCTTGCCGATGATCAGGTGCAGGTTCGACTGCTTGTCGACGCGGAAGTTGACCTTGCCGCCCTTGATGTCGGCGACGGCGCGGGCGACGTCCGGGGTGACCGTGCCGGTCTTGGGGTTCGGCATGAGCCCGCGCGGGCCGAGGATGCGGGCGACCCGGCCGACCTTGGCCATCTGGTCGGGCGCGGCGACGGCGGCGTCGAACTCGAGCCAGCCGCCCTGGATGCGCTCGATGAGGTCGTCGGAGCCCACGACGTCGGCGCCGGCGGACTCGGCCTCACGCGCCTTGTCGCCCGTGGCGAACACGATGACGCGGGCGGTCTTGCCGGTGCCGTGCGGCAGGTTGACGGTGCCGCGGACCATCTGGTCGGCCTTGCGGGGGTCGACGCCCAGCCGCATGGCCACCTCGACGGTCGCGTCCATCGACGTCGTCGACGTCTCCTTGGCGAGGTTGATGCCGTCGAGCGGGCTGTAGAGCTTGTCGAAGTCCACCTTCTCGGCGGCCTTCAGGTAGGCCTTGCTGCGCTTCATCTCTGTCCTTGTCTCATGGATCAGGTGTGGTCAGGGCTGCGCGGCCCTCCCACGGGTCGCCGGCCGGTGTCACCGGCCGGCGGGGTCACTCGGCGACGGTCAGGCCCATCGACCGGGCGGTGCCGGCAATGATCTTCGCGGCCTGGTCGAGGTCGTTGGCGTTGAGGTCGGCCATCTTGGTCTGCGCGATCTCGCGGACCTGCTCGGCGGTGACCTTGCCGACCTTCTTGCTGTGCGGCGTCGCGCTGCCGGACTGCACACCGGCCGCGGCGAGCAGCAGCTTGGCCGCCGGCGGGGTCTTGAGCTCGAAGGTGAAGGACCGGTCCTCGTAGACCGAGATCTCCACCGGCACGACCTGGCCACGCTGGGCCTCGGTGGCGGCGTTGTAGGCCTTGCAGAACTCCATGATGTTGACGCCGTGCTGACCCAGCGCGGGGCCGACCGGCGGGGCCGGCGTCGCCGCGCCGGCCTTGATCTGCAGCTTGACGACCGCGGAGAGCCGTCTCTTCTTCGGGGGCATGACTGCTTCCTCTTCCGGGGGTGGTGCCTAAATCTTCGAGACCTGGTTGAACCCGAGCTCGACCGGGGTCTCCCGGCCGAAGATCGAGACGAGCACCTTGAGCTTCTGCGCGTCGACGTTGACCTCGGAGATGCTCGCGGGCAGCGTCGCGAACGGCCCGTCCATGACGGTGACCGACTCGCCGACCTCGAAGTCGACCTCGACGGCGGGCTTGGCGCCGAAGGACTCGGCGCCCGCCTTGTCGGCGCCCTTGGCCTTCTTCGGCGTCTCCTGGCGCGGCAGGAGGAACTTGACGACCTCGTCGAGCGTCAGGGGCGACGGGCGCGAGGTGGCGCCGACGAAGCCGGTGACGCCCGGCGTGTTGCGCACCGCGCTCCACGAGGCGTCGTTGAGGTCCATCCGCACGAGGATGTAGCCGGGCAGCACCTTGCGCTGGACCTGCTTGCGCTGCCCGTTCTTGATCTCGGTGACCTCCTCGGTGGGCACCTCGACCTGGAAGATGAAGTCCTCGACGTCCAGGGTCTGGACGCGCGTCTCGAGGTTGGCCTTCACCTTGTTCTCGTAGCCCGCGTAGGAGTGCACGACGTACCAGTCGCCGGGCGCCAGGCGCAGGGACTCCTTGAGCGCCTGGGCCGGGTCGACCTCCTCCTCGGGCTCGGTGCCCGCGGTGTCGTCGACCTGCACCTCGTCGTCGAGGTCGCCCCGGGCGGCGAGGTCGCCGGTGCCCGCGGACTCCACGGGCAGGTCGGAGTCCTCCTCGTCGGCGGGCGCACCCAGCGCCGTGCGGGCGTCGCGCAGGTCGGCCTCGGGGTCGTGCTGCTCGTCGGCGTCGGCGTCGGCGTCGGTCTCGGCGGCGTCGTCGTCCTCGCGCGCCTCGCGGGCGGCGCGGGCGACCTCGCCGCCGTCGAGCGCGGCCGCGATCTCCTCGGTGCTGAGGTCCCCGTACGTGCCGCTGCCCTCGCGGACCATGACGCCGCGCGTGCGCGACTCACCGACGAGCGGGGGCTCGCCGCCGTCGGGGGTGGTGTCGGGCTCTGCGCCGGATCCTGCGGAGGTCACTTCTCGTCTCACTTCCTTTGCACGGCGGGCACCACTGCGCGGTGCCCGGCCGGCCGCTCGGCGGAACGGTCAGCCGAAGAGGGCGAACACGGCCTTGGCGAACACCCAGTCGAGCCCCGCCACCAGGGACACCATGAACGCCACGAACACGAGGACGACGAACGTGTAGACCACGATCTGCCGTCGGGTGGGCCAGTGCACCTTGCGGAGCTCGGCCACCACCTCGCGCAGGAACCGCTGCAGGCGCGCGATGGGCGACCCCTGCGGTGCGGTCTGCGACCGGTCGCGGGTGGGGGTGGCGGTGCTCTTGCCGCCCGTCGTCGTCGCGCCCTTGGCGGTCGGACGACGGCCGTCGCCGGCCTCGTCGCCGTCGGCGCCGGCCCGTCGTCGACGGCCCGCGGCGGTGACCGGACGCGCGTCGTCGTCGTCGCTCCCGCGCCGACGCCGGCTGCTGTCCTCGCTCACTGCGCCGTCCTCACCGTCCTCGTCCACCCATCCCGCCGGGTCCGGCGGGCCTGCCGTCGCGTGGTGCAGGGGCGACAGGACTTGAACCTGCAACCTGCGGTTTTGGAGACCGCTGCTCTGCCAATTGAGCTACGCCCCTGTGGCGGGCCCGGAGGACCGCCGGACGACCGAGAGCGTCTGCGCGAACCCGCGGTAGCGAGCGCGCGAAGACCACGGACGGACCGTCCCTGGAGAACCATGCTACGGCAACCACCGGGGCCCGACGGCGCCGGGTGCACCGGGGCCGGGGCGGCGAGGCCGTCTGCCAGAATACCGGGACATGGCATCGGTCACGTCGTCCTCCACCTCCCTGCAGCCCTCCGCGACCGACCGCCGCATCTCCGCCCGGGTCGGCGGGATCGCGGAGTCGGCGACGCTGGCGGTGGACGCGAAGGCGAAGGCGCTCAAGGCGGCGGGCCGGCCGGTGATCGGCTTCGGCGCCGGCGAGCCCGACTTCCCCACCCCGCAGCCGGTGGTGGACGCGGCGATCGCGGCGTGCTCGGACCCGAAGAACCACCGCTACACCCCCGCGGCGGGCCTCCCGGAGCTGCGCGACGCGATCGCGGCCAAGACCGCCCGCGACTCGGGCTGGTCGGTCGAGGCCCGCCAGGTGCTGGTCACCAACGGCGGCAAGCAGGCGGTCTACGAGGCGTTCGCGACGCTGATCGACCCGGGCGACGAGGTGCTGCTGCCCGCGCCGTACTGGACCACCTACCCCGAGGCCGTGCGACTGGCCGGGGGCGTGCCGGTCGAGATCGCGTTCGACGAGTCGACGGAGTTCCTGCCCACCGTCGAGGCCCTCGAGGCCGCGCGCACGCCGAACACCAAGGCGCTGCTGTGGTGCTCGCCGTCCAACCCCACCGGCGCGGTGGCGCCGCGCGGGTTGGTCGAGGAGGTCGGGCGCTGGGCCGCCGAGCACGGCATCTGGGTCGTCGCCGACGAGATCTACGAGCACCTCGTCTACGAGGGCGCCGAGCACGTCTCGATGCCGGTGGCCGTGCCGGAGATGGCCGACCGCTGCGTCGTGCTCAACGGCGTCGCCAAGACGTACGCGATGACCGGGTGGCGGGTCGGCTGGATGATCGGGCCGGCCGACGTCGTCGCCGCCGCGGCCAACATGCAGTCGCACCTGAGCTCCAACGTCGCCAACGTCTCCCAGCGCGCGGCCCTCGCGGCCGTCACCGGCCCGCTGGACGCGGTGGCCGAGATGCGCGAGGCCTTCGACCGTCGCCGGCGCCTCATCGTCGAGCTGCTCTCGGGCATCGACGGCGTCACCTGCCCGACCCCGAAGGGCGCGTTCTACGCCTACCCCTCGGTCGCGGGCCTGCTCGGGCGCGAGCTGCGCGGCGAGCGCCCGCAGACCAGCGTCGAGCTCGCCGCCCTCGTGCTCGAGCACGCCGAGGTGGCCGTCGTGCCGGGCGAGGCGTTCGGGACACCCGGGTACTTCCGGCTCTCCTACGCCCTCGGCGACGACGACCTGCGCACCGGCGTCACCCGCATGGCGGAGCTCCTGGCCGAGGCCCGCTGAGCCGGGTGATGATGGTCCGACGGTCCCGCCGGGGCCCCGAGAACGAGGAGAACCCGGTGGGCCGTCGGCCGATCGTCGTGCGTCTGGCCGTGCTCGTCGCCACGGCCCTCGCCACGCTGCTGGCGGTGCCGGCCGCGTCGGCGAACCCGGTGCCGGGTGCCCTCGCCGGCCAGGTCTACGTCGCCCTCGGCGACTCGTACACGTCGTCGCCGCTGACGGGCCCGATCGCCGGGCCCCCGCCCGGCTGCCTCCGGTCGGTGAACAACTACCCGCACCTCGTCGCGGGCCGCACCGGCGCGCAGCTGACCGACGTCAGCTGCAGCGGCGCGCAGACCCGGGACCTCGGTGCGCCGCAGACGGTGCAGGGCGGGCAGAACCCGCCGCAGTACGACGCGCTCGGCGACGGGACGCAGCTCGTCACCGTCGGGATCGGCGGCAACGACATCGGCTTCGGCGAGATCGTGCAGTCGTGCGTCAGCCCGACCCCGTTCGGGACGCCGTGCCGCGACCGGTGGACGGCCGGCGGCACCGACCAGCTCGCCGCGCGGGTCGACGTGGTGGCCGGGCGCCTCGACGAGGTGCTCGACGAGGTCCGCGACCGCGCGCCGGGCGCCCGGGTGCTGATCGTCGGCTACCCGTCGGTGCTGCCCGCCGAGGGCCCCGGCTGCTACCCGGTGGTGCCCTACACCGCGGGCGACGTCGCCTACCTGCGCGGGGTGCTGACCGACCTCAACGCGACCATCGCGCGGGCAGCGGAGGACGGCGACGCGACCTACGTCGACACGGCGACTCCGACCGTCGGCCACGACGTCTGCGCCCTGCCCGGGCAGCGGTGGATCGAGGGCCTGGTGCCGACGGCGCCCGCGGCGCCGGTGCACCCCAACGCGCTGGGCGCCGAGGCGATGTCCCGGGCCGTGCTCGCGACGCTCGGGGTGCCGGCTGCGGCCTGAGGTCGTGCGGGGCGCGTCAGCCGACGCGGACGGTGGCGACGGCCTTGCCGAGGACGCCCTTGCCGCCGTGGGTGGCCGTCACGCTGACGGTGCGGGTGCCGTCGTCGGCGACGCCGGTGACCTTGCCGCCGAGCTCGACCGTCGCGCCCGCCTCGTCGTCGGGGACCACCACGGGACGGGTGAAGCGGGTGGAGAACGTGACGACGGCCGTGGGGTCACCGGCGAGGTCGGCGACGTAGCGCGCGGCCAGGGCCATCGTGAACATGCCGTGGGCGATGACGCCGGGCAGGCCGACCTCGGTGGCGACGCGCTCGTTCCAGTGGATGGGGTTGAGGTCGCCCGAGGCGCCGGCGTAGCGCACGAGGTCGGCGCGCGTGATCGTCGCGGTGCGCGGCTCGAGGGCGTCGCCCTCGGCGGCGTCGGCGAGCGCGCTCACGCGTCGTCTCCGCCGGCCCGGCCGACGAGGGTGGCCGTGGTGGTGAGCACGGCCTCCCCGTCGGCGTCGGTGACGTCGCAGCGGAAGGTCACGACGTCGTTGCCCGCGAGCTCGCGGACGTCGTCGACGGCCACGACCGTGGTGACGACGTCGCCCGCGTGCAGGGGCCGGTGCAGCTCGACGGCCTGGTCACGGTGGATGACGCGCGAGAAGTCGAGACCGAGCGCCGGGTCGTCCACGACACGCTTGGTCGCGGGCCAGGTGAACACCACCGCGAACGTCGTCGGGGCGACGACGTCCGGGTGGCCGGCCGCGCGGGCCGAGTCCCGGTCGTGGTGCACCGGGTCGTCGGCGCCGACGGCCGTGGCGAACTCGCGGATCTTCTCCAGCGCGACCTCGTAGGTCTCCGCGGGCCACGTCCGGCCCACGAAGGAGGCGTCGAGCGGCACGGGGTGCGCTCGGGTCAGCGGGTCTCGCGGTGGCCGCGGTGCGTGCCGCAGTGCGGGCAGAACTTCTTGATCGTGAGGCGGTCGGGGTCGTTCCGCCGGTTCTTCCGCGTGATGTAGTTGCGGTTCTTGCACTCCTCGCAGGCCAGCGTGATCTTCGGACGGACGTCGGTGGTGGCCACGGAGGTTCCTCTCGCTTTCGGGTGTGGCAGCGGCGGCGCGGGCGGACCCGCGGCGCCGGGGTGGTAGCGGTGGCCGGACTTGAACCGGCGACACAACGATTATGAGCCGTTTGCTCTACCGACTGAGCTACACCGCCGCGATGAGCACGTGTGCGACGTACCCGTCACACGACGAAGCCGGCGAACCCCGGTCCGCCGGCTGCTCACCGAGAGCCCCTTTACGGAATCGAACCGTAGACCTTCTCCTTACCATGGAGACGCTCTGCCGACTGAGCTAAAGGGGCCTGCCCCGGAGGGCGCCGTCAACGATACCCCCCGCCTCACGCGATGAGCGTCCGGGGTCCCGGCGCCGCGCCCGGCTCGCTCCCCAGGACGTCGAGCGTGTCGAGCCACTCGTCGAAGCACACCGCGGGCAGCGGGCGGGACACGAGGTAGCCCTGGGCGACGTCGCAGCCCATCTCCGCGAGGGCGACGCGCACGGCGGCCTGCTCGACGCCCTCGGCGACGACCTGGAGGCCCAGGGTGTGCCCCATCTCGACGATCGCGCGGACCACGGCGACGTCGCCGTACTCGGTGCCCATGCCGAGCACGAAGCTCTTGTCGATCTTGACCTGGTCGACGGGCAGCCGGCGCAGGTGGGCCAGGGACGACTGCCCGGTGCCGAAGTCGTCGACGGCCAGGCGGCAGCCCAGGGCGTGCAGGCGCCGCAGCACGGGCAGGGCGACCTCGCGCTCGGAGGACACCCCGGACTCGGTGAGCTCGAGGGTCAGCAGCTCGGCGGGGACCCGGTGGGCCGCGAGCAGGTCGGCCACCTCGTCGGGGAAGGCCGCGTTGCCGAGGTTGACCACGGCGACGTTGACCGCCACCGACAGGCGCATCCCGCGGTCGAGCCAGCGGCGCGCGGCGACCAGCGCCTCGTCGAGCACGAACGAGGTGAGCTCGCCGATCTGCCCGGTGGCCTCGAGGACGGGCACGAACTCGTCGGGCAGCAGCAGGCCCAGCTCGGGGTGGTCCCAGCGCGCGAGGGCCTCGACGCCGACGACCGTGCGCTCGCCGAGGGACACCACGGGCTGGAAGTCGACGCGGACGTCGCGCCGTGCCACGGCGGCCGAGAACCCGCGGATGAGGCGCAGGCGGCGGGCCGCCCGCTCGCCCATGCTCGGTTCGTAGCAGCGCACGGGCTCGCGCCCGTCGCGGGTGGCGGCCAGCGCGACGTCGGCGCGCCGCAGCAGCGTGGCGGTGCGCTCGGTGCCGGCGGGGACGTCGGCGAGCCAGGGGCCGTCGGCGGCCACCCCGACGACGACCGGCGCCTCGAAGGGCACGCCCTCGACGAGGTAGGGCGCCAGCAGGCGCTCGCGCAGCGTCTCCGCGACGCGGTGGGCGTCGTGGCCGTCGACGCGGGGCAGGACGACGGCGAAGGTGTCGCCCTCGAGGCGCGCGGCGACGAAGCCGTCCGCGGCCACGACCGCGCCGGCGGCGCCGAGGCGCTCGGCGGCCAGGCGGACGAACACCTCGCCGCGCGCGTGCCCGAGCGTGTCGTTGACCGCGCCCAGCAGCACGAGGTCGACCACGGCCACCGCGCCGCCCTCGGCGAGGGGACCGGCCGCGGCGTGCAGGAAGCCCTCGCGGTTGAGCAGGCCGGTCAGCGCGTCGTGGTACGCGTCGCGGCGCAGGCGCTCGGCGAGGGCGCGGGCCTCGGCGGCGTCGCGGCGGCGCCGCCCGCGCTGCACGACCAGGGCCGCGACGGCGGCGGCGAGCAGCAGGACGAGCAGGGCCGAGACGGCCCAGACGGTGAGGACCCCGGGGCCGACAGGGGTGCCCGTGGCGACGCCGGACGCGGCACGGACGGGCGTCACCGCACCTCACCCCTTCCCGCTCGGCCGCGCGGGTCCCCGGACGGTCTCGCCCGGGCGACCCCTGCGGGAGCACCGGCCCCCATCGTCGTCTCGTTCACCCTACGCAACAAATCGTGGCCAACCGAGCGGATGGTGATTCACTCCTCCGGCCCAGCATCCTGCCGTCGCCCGAGTCAACGATGACCGTGGGGTACGGGTGCGGGCAGCATCGCACCCCGTCCGTGGCGGCGGGGGCGGAACGGGCCGACCGGGCGCGTCGGGCGGTCGATCGGCCGGAACCGAGGCGCGGTGGTGGGATGACGGGCGACAGCGGGAGCGACACGGGGGTGCGGATGACCGACGGCGGGCACGGGGCGCGCGCAGGCGTGCGGGCCGGGATCGTGGCCACGGGCAGCGAGCTGCTGACCGGGCGCATCGCCGACCGCAACGGGCCCTGGGTGGCCGAGCGCCTCGGCGAGCTCGGGGTCGAGGTGTCGCACCTTTTGCTCGTCGGTGACCGGGGCGAGGACATGGCCGCCGCGCTGCGCTTCCTCGACGGCGACGGCGTCGACCTCATCGTCACCACCGGCGGGCTCGGCCCGACCGCCGACGACCTCACGGCCGAGGTCGTGGCCGACGCGACCGGGCGCCCGCTCGAGCTCGACGAGCACATGGAGAAGGTCGTCGGCGACATCATCGCCAAGTTCGCCGACCGGCTGCGGTGGGACGCCGACGCGCTGGCCGCGGCGAACCGCAAGCAGGCCATGGTGCCGCGGGGCGCGACGCCGATCAGCCCGGCGGGGACCGCACCCGGACTGGCCGTCCCCCCGGACCCCGAGCGCGGGGGCCCGACGATCCTCGTGCTCCCCGGCCCGCCGCGCGAGGTCGGCGCGATGTGGGAGGACGCGCTGGCCAGCGGGCCGGTGCGCGAGGTCCTGGCCCGCACCGCGCCGTACGACGAGACCCACCTGCGGCTGTTCGGCGTCCCCGAGTCCGAGATCGCCGCGACGCTGCGCGAGGTCGGCGAGCACACCGACCTGGCGCCGTTGGAGATCACGACGTGCCTGCGCGACTTCGCGCTCGAGGTCGACCTGCGCCACGCCCCGGGCTCGGCGGACGCCGTGGTGGCGCGCGACGCGGTGATCACCGAGATCGACCGGCGGCACGGGCGCGCCGTGTTCTCCCGCGCCGGGCAGACGATCGACGAGCTGCTCTTCGACCTGCTCGACGGCCAGGTCGTGGCCACCGCGGAGTCGTGCACCGGCGGCCTGCTCGCCGGGCGCCTCACCGCGCCGGCCGGGGCCTCGGCGCACGTCGCGGGCGGGGTCGTGTCGTACTCGAACGACGCCAAGGCCGACGTGCTGGGCGTGCCCCGGGAGCTCATCGAGGCCCACGGCGCGGTGTCGCCGCAGGTGGCCGAGGCCATGGCCGACGGCGCGCTGACGCGGTTCGGCGCCACCGTGGCCGTGTCCGTCACCGGCGTCGCGGGGCCCGGCGGCGGCACCGAGGCCAAGCCCGTCGGCTACGTCTGCTTCTGCGTCCGCACGGCCGACGGGCGCACGCTCGCCCGCGACCCCGTCCTGCCCGGCGCGCGCGGCGACATCCGCGAGCGCTCGGTCGTGCTCGCGATGCACCTGATCCGCCGCGTGCTCACCGGCGACGGGGAGCCCGGGCCCGTCTGAGCCCCGGTGATCGAAGTACCGATACGGACACTGAACGTCAGCGACGCCACTTCGCTGACACTCAGGCGACCCGGTCCAGGAACGCGGAGACGTCGGCGAGGACCTCGTCGCGGTGGGTCTCGTTGAGCACCTCGTGCCGGGCGCCGGGGTCGATGCGCGTCGTGAGGTCGGAGCCCCGGAGCTTCTCGATCACCGGGCGTGTCGCGTCGAGCGGGACGAGCTGGTCGTCCTCGCCGTGCACCCACAGCACCGGGAGGTCGCCGAAGCCGGGCCCGGCCTTGATCGTGTCCACCGAGGCCACGAACGCCTCGAGGGTCGCGCGCTTGAACGGGCCGTGCCAGACCAGCGGGTCCTGCTCGTAGGACTCCCCCACCGCGGGGTCGCGGGACAGGATCGCCGGGTCGATGGGCACGTCGGGGATCGGGTCGTACTCGAGCAGGCCGAACAGTCCCGGGCTGCCGCCGATCACCGGGCCGGTGACGACGAGGCCCGCGAGGACGCCGGGGTAGCGCTGGGCGTAGCGCGTCGCGAGCAGCCCGCCCATGGAGTGGCCGAGCAGGACGATCGGCAGGTCGGGGTGCTCCTCGTGCGCGGTACGCCGCACCTGGTCGAGGTCGGCGACCATGTCCTCGACGTCGTCGACGAGCACGCGCTCGCCCTCCGAGCGGCCGTGCCCGAGGTGGTCGGGCGCGTAGACCACGGCGCCCCCGGCGGCCAGGTGGTCGAGGACGTGCGCGTAGCGCCCGGAGTGCTCGCCGTACCCGTGAGCGAGCAGCACGACTCGTCGAGGAGCGCCCTCGGGGTCACGGCGCCGGACGACGACGCGGCCCCGCGTGCCGTCGATCTCCAGGTCGGTCTCGGTGCCGGTCATGCGGGTGTCTCCTCGCGATACTGGGTGGCGGTGGCCCTGGCGGTGGCGGAGGCGGTGACGCCGAGGACGGCGCGCACCACCAGGTCGGGGTCGTCGTCCATGAGGGTCTCGACGTCGTCCGCGATCCCGGCGACGCCCACGGGCTCGCCCACGGGCCACGGCGAGCCACCACGGTGCCCGGCCATCGTCGGCACGAGCACGTCGTGGTGGGCCTCGAGGCCGGCGAGCACCGGGCGCCACGCGCGCCAGGACATGCTCGCGCCGTGCAGGAGCACCAGCGGCTCGCCGTGGCCGCCGCGGTACGGCGCGTCGGTCACGCCGTCCCCGGCGCCAGCGCGAGCACCTCGGCGAACCCGTCGGCGAGGTCCTGCTCGAAGCCCGGCAGGTCGTCGAACGACGCCGCGTCGAGGTTGGCGGCCACGCAGCAGACCCCGCCGTGGCTGATCATCGCGATCATGGCCGCGCAGCCGGGCAGCGGCGCGAACGGGTAGCTGCGCACGATCCGGGCGCCGGCGAGGAACACGTCCTCGCGGAAGCCGGGGATGTTGCTGGCCTGCAGGTCGTTGCTGCGGGTGGCGCCGCCGCCGAAGCCCGCGACCAGCGCGCCCGGCAGCCTCGCGAGCCACGGGGTGACGACGTCGACGCTCTCCAGCGCCGGCTCCGCGAGCGCCGCCTTCATCCGGCGGCGCACGTCGACGACACGCGCGGCGGGGTCGACGATCCCCACGGGCGCGGAGAGCCGGGCGGGCGCGAAGTGGTTGCCGCCCGCCTCGTGCTCCTCGCGGCGCACCGACACCGGCAGCGTCACGGGCATCAGCCGGTCGGGCGGCAGCGGGTCGCCGCACCGCGCGGAGTAGCGCCGGAAGCCGCCGAGCAGCGACGCGAGGTAGGCGTCGTTGATCGACCCGCCCGCCGCCTTGCCCGCCGCGCGCAGGGCGTCGAAGGGCACGTCGAGCGTGCGGAAGCGCCACGACGGGCTGCGCCGGGCGAGCGCCGGGAGCGGCGGCGCGGGCGGCGGCGAGAGCACCCGGCTCGCCGACACCACGTAGGCGAGCGCGTCGCGCACGGCGCGGTCCGGGCGCACCAGCGACGCCGCCGCCCCGAGCACCCCGCGCACGGCCCCGCCGACGAGGCCGAGGTCGCTGCGGACCTGGCGCACCAGCTCCTGCGACGTT